>CAMOYW010000205.1 GCA_946630405.1 uncultured Clostridia bacterium
CCTGACCGATGTTCATACGTGAAGGCACGCCCAAGGGGTTAAGCACGATATCGAGGGGACGGCCGTTGGGAAGGAAAGGCATATCCTCTACGGGGAGCACGCGGCTCACAACACCCTTGTTACCATGACGGCCCGCCATTTTATCGCCGACGCTTATCTTACGCTTCTGTGCAATGTATACACGTACAAGCTGATTTACGCCGGGAGCCATTTCATCGTTGTTTTCACGCTTGAACACTTTTACGTCAACTACGATACCGCTTTCGCCGTGAGGAACACGAAGTGAAGTATCACGCACTTCACGCGCCTTTTCGCCGAAGATAGCACGAAGAAGTCTTTCTTCTGCGGTAAGCTCGGTCTCGCCCTTGGGTGTTACCTTACCTACAAGGATATCGTTTGACTGTACCTCTGCACCGATACGGATGATACCCGTTTCGTCAAGGTTTCTCAAAGCATCATCGCCCACGTTGGGGATGTCTTTTGTTATCTCCTCGGCACCGAGTTTTGTGTCACGGGCTTCGGACTCATATTCTTCAATGTGGATAGATGTGTAAACATCCTCCGCAACAAGTTTTTCACTTAAAAGTACGGCATCCTCGTAGTTGTAGCCCTCCCAGGTCATAAAACCGATAAGAGGGTTCTTGCCGAGTGCAAGCTCGCCGTTCTTGGTGGAAGGACCGTCGGCTATGATGTCGCCCGCCTTTACGGTATCGCCAAGGTCTACGATAGGACGCTGGTTCATACAGTTGGACTGGTTGGAGCGCTTGAATTTGATAAGCTCGTATTCATCGCGCGAACCGTTTGCAGTCTTTATTACTATTCTTGCGGCATCGACCTTTTCAACAACACCGTCGTTTTTGGCAACTACCACTACGCCGGAGTCCTTTGCGGTCTTGTACTCCATACCCGTACCGACGATAGGAGAGTCGGTAACAAGAAGAGGCACTGCCTGACGCTGCATGTTGGAACCCATGAGCGCACGGGTAACGTCATCGTTTTCAAGGAACGGTATCAGCGCCGTAGCAACCGAAACAAGCTGCTTGGGCGATACGTCCATAAGGTCTATCTTGCTTGGCTCTATCTCGACATTTTCCTCACCGAGACGAGCGGCAACCTTTTCATGTACAAATTCGCTGTTTGCGTTAAGGGGCTCGTTAGCCTGTGCAATGACAAACTTTTCTTCCTCGTCTGCGGTGATGTACACAACATCATCGGTAACACGGGGAACAGCGCCCGATTTGTCTATCTTGCGGTAAGGTGCTTCGATAAAACCGTACTCGTTTATCTTTGCGTAAGTCGCAAGAGAGTTGATAAGACCGATGTTGGGACCTTCGGGAGTCTCGATAGGACACATACGGCCGTAGTGTGAAGTATGGACATCACGCACCTCGAAACCTGCACGCTCTCTTGAAAGACCGCCTGGGCCGAGTGCCGAAAGGCGGCGCTTATGCGTAAGCTCGCCGAGAGGGTTGTTCTGATCCATAAACTGTGACAGCTGGGAGCTTCCGAAGAATTCCTTGATAGCTGCCGTAACGGGTTTGATATTGATAAGAGCCTGAGGTGTAACGGCCTCGAGGTCCTGTACGTTCATACGCTCGCGCACTACTCTTTCCATACGGGAAAGACCGATGCGGAACTGGTTTTGCAAAAGCTCGCCTACGGCACGGATACGGCGGTTGCCGAGATGGTCGATATCGTCCTTGTTGCCGATGCCGTAGTCAAGGTGCATACAATAGTTGATGGAAGCCATTATATCCTCGCGTGTGATGTGCTTGGGTACAAGGCGTGCCATATTTGCTTTTATTGCGGCTTCAAGGCTCTCCTTGTCGTCGTTTGTTTCAAGCAGTTCGCAAAGAACGGGGAAGTATACGTTTTCCTTTATTCTAAGTTCCTTTGCGTCAAGGCCGTAGCCCGAAATAAAATCATCTATTTTAACGGTTGCGTTGGAAAGTATTCTTGTTGTCTTGTCGTCCTCTATTTTAACGACAACATAAGCGATACCCGTGTTCTGTATATCGTCACAAAGGTCGCTTGTAAGCTTTGTGCCTGCGGCTGCGATAACTTCGCCCGTCATCGGATCGACAGCATCCTCTGCAAGCACACGTCCCGTAATTCTGTTGCGGAAAGCAAGCTTTTTATTGAATTTGTAGCGGCCTACGTGAGCAAGGTCGTAACGCTTGGGGTCATAGAACATATTGTGAAGGAGCGGCTCGGCACTCTCTACCGAAGCGGGCTCGCCTGGACGAATCTTTTTGTAAAGCTCGATAAGACCCTCTTCATAGTTTTTGGAAACGTCCTTTTCTATTGTGGCAAGGATTTTGGGTTCTTCGCCGAAAAGGTCGATTATCTCCTGGTCGCTGCCGATACCCAATGCACGGATAAGCACCGTAACGGGTACTTTTCTCGTTCTGTCCACACGAACGGAGAATACGTCGTTTGAGTCCGTTTCGTATTCAAGCCATGCGCCGCGGTTGGGGATGACAGTCGATGTGATAAGGTTTTTGCCGACCTTATCTTTGGTAATATCATAGTAGATGCCCGGAGAACGAACAAGCTGGCTTACGATAACACGTTCCGCACCGTTTATAACAAATGTGCCCGTATCGGTCATAAGCGGAAAATCGCCCATGTAGATCTCCTGATCCTTAATTTCCTCTGCGCCTTCACCGCTGCGAAGAACGGCCTTTACAAGCAGTCTTGCGGCATACGTCGCATCCCTGTCCTTACACTCGGCAATAGAGTATTTTGGCTTGTCTGTTTCCAGCTTAAAACCCGTAAACTCCAGCTTTAAGTTGCTGTTGTAGTCGGTAATGGGGGAAATATCCTCAAAAACCTCTTTCAGGCCTTCATCAAGAAACCATTTGTAGCTGTCTTTCTGCAACGCAAGCAGATTGGGCATTTCCAAAACTTCATCGACCCTTGCATAGCTTACTCGCGTTACATCGCCAAGCTTGACGGGACGTATCCTGTTTTTTTCCACGGCACCTTCACTCCTTAATAATGTAATCTTTCATAAAAATTTTTTGTCAAAAAAATCGTTAAAAATATACTGTTTTAAGCCTTTTTCCGACTGAAATTTTGTTGATTTTTCGCACTTTCGGGCAAGTTTTAGAGATACTTACCCACATTACGATACATTATATAATAATATCACTTATGTCAAGGTTTGTCAACATATTTTTTTAATTTTTTGTTTGAATTTGAGTTTCCCCGTTTTTATTCCGCCCGACTTTTCCCTCCCTTACAAAACGGCAAACAAAAATTTTTATTTTCTGCAAAAAAACAATGACAATCCGCCGCATATATGATATAATTATTAAATACATATTTATAGTAAGCGAATTAAATAATTGGACTTAAGCTCGCTTGAGTACAATTATTTATGAGCCCCATCATATCGTGAACGTCCAAATATTTTTGACGTTCACGATAATTAAGCTTTTTTTATTATATTATATAGGAGAGAAAAAAATTTTGGAGAGATA
>CAMOYW010000206.1 GCA_946630405.1 uncultured Clostridia bacterium
GTTTCTCGAAGAATTGGCTGTTCTCTTTATCCTCTATCAAACTGTGCGTAAAATTCCGATTTGCTTAATACAAAGATTCTAACCGTTTCAACAATAAAAATAAAGCCCACTGATGTAAGCTTCATTCTTCACTTCCATTTATCTGTGAATAGTAACACTATGCTTCCTACGATCAAAAAAGGATGTGCCAAAAAACACATCCTTAAAATCATAAATATAATACTCTATCCGTCTTGCAGACTTCATCTGCAACGTCTTAATATTTAACTTTTCCCTCGGCTACGGCTTTTAAATGTTCTCCGTAAGGAGATTTGCCGTAGAGTTTTGCGGACTCGAAGAGTTTGTTTTTATCTATAAAGCCGTTTATATAGGCAATCTCTTCGGGCGCGGATATTACTATGCCCTGACGGGACTGTACAGTTTCCACAAAATTAGCCGCCTGCAAAAGGCTTTGCATCGTACCCGTATCGAGCCATGCAAATCCTCTGCCCAAAAGCTTTACGTCAAGAAGCTTTTCATTGAGATACATCTCGTTTAGCGTTGTTATCTCAAGCTCTCCCCTGGGGCTCGGCTTTACATTGTTCGCCATTTTCGATACGCCCGAAGGGTAGAAATACAGACCCGTGACCGCATAATTGCTTTTCGGACTCTCGGGTTTTTCCTCTATGCTGAGGACCCTTTCGTTTTCATCAAATTCCACCACGCCGAAACGCTCCGGGTCGGGTACGTAATATCCGAACACTGTAGCTCTGCCGTTTTTTTCGGCATTGTCTACCGCCGAACGCAAAAGAGTTCTGAAGCCGTTGCCGTAGAATATATTATCTCCGAGTACCATAGCTCCCGCTTCTCCCGCAAGGAATTCTTCACCAAGGATAAATGCCTGTGCAAGTCCGTCGGGGCTGGGCTGTACCTTGTAGCTCAAAGAAACTCCGAACTGCGAGCCGTCACCGAGAAGGGACTCAAATCTGGGAAGATCCTCGGGTGTACTTATTATGAGTATATCTCTTATCCCCGCAAGCATAAGAGTGCTTAAGGGGTAATATATCATGGGTTTGTCATATATGGGCAAAAGCTGCTTTGATGTGACCTTTGTAAGGGGATAAAGCCTTGTGCCGCTTCCTCCCGCAAGTACTATACCTTTCATATCGTTACCTCAAAACTTAAAAGTTTCATTTATACCGAGCCATTTTTGATCTTTCTCGCTGAGTTTGAGCGGTACACCGTCAACGGTGTATCCATCCGCAGAGGCATTGCCCTTATATTCACCCGAAAGTTTTGGCCATTTGATACCTATTTCGGGATCGTTCCATGCCATGCCGCCCTCATCGTCGGGATGATAAAAATCATCACATTTGTAACAAAATTCGGCAACATCCGACAGCACCAAAAAACCGTGCGCAAAGCCTCTCGGAATGAGAAACTGCTTTTTGTTTTCCTCCGTGAGAAGGACACCTTGATATTTGCCGTATGTGGGGCTTCCCGAGCGAAGATCCACAGCCACGTCATAAACCTCGCCCTTTATAACTCTTACAAGTTTACTTTGAGGGAAATGCTTTTGAAAATGAAGCCCTCTGAGTACACCCTTTGTACTCATTGACTGATTGTCCTGAACGAATACGGTATCTATACCCGCTTCATGCATATCCTTTTGATTATAGGTCTCGGTAAAGTAACCTCTCTCGTCTCCGAAAACAGTAGGCTCTATTATATAAAGCCCCTCTATTTCACATTTTGTAACTTTTATTTTACCCATTTTATCTGTCCTTATACATTCTGTCGTAATAGTTCTTATATTCTCCGCTGATTATCTCCTCCCACCACTCACGATTTTCAAGATACCATGCTATGGTTTTTTTGATACCGTCCGCAAATTTTGTTTCGGGAAGCCAGCCAAGCTCGTTATGTATTTTAGTAGGATCTATGGCATATCGCATATCATGACCCTTTCTGTCGGTAACATAGGTGATAAGACTTTCGGGCTTGTTAAGCTCTTTACAGATAAGCTTGACAATGTCGATGTTTCTCATTTCGTTATGTCCGCCCACATTGTACACCTCACCCACTTTTCCCTTGTGGATTATAAGGTCTATGGCGCGGCAATGATCCTCTACATAGAGCCAGTCACGCACATTTATACCTTCGCCGTATACGGGAAGAGGCTTGTCGTGAAGGGCATTTATTATCATAAGCGGTATGAGCTTTTCGGGGAAGTGATAGGGTCCGTAGTTGTTTGAGCAGCGTGATATGCTGACGGGCAGACCGTATGTTCTATGGTAGGCAAGCACCAGAAGATCCGCCGAAGCCTTTGAGCTTGAATAGGGGCTTGATGTATGTATGGGTGTATCTTCGGTAAAGAAAAGGTCCGGTCTGTCAAGCGGCAGATCGCCGTACACTTCGTCCGTCGACACCTGATGATAACGCTGTATACCGTACTTGCGGCACGCATCCATAAGCACCGCCGTACCCAAAATATTTGTGCGAAGGAAAATTTCGGGATCTTCTATGGAGCGATCTACATGGGATTCTGCGGCAAAGTTTACAACAATATCGGGCTTTTCCGTTTCAAATATTTTATAGATAGCTTCCCTGTCCGCAATATCCGCCTTATAAAATTTAAAATTGGGATCGTCTGCCACCGATTTAAGAGTAGACATATTGCCTGCATAGGTAAGGGCATCGATACATACTATCTTATAATCTTTGTATGTATCAAGCATGTGAAAAACAAAGTTTGAGCCTATAAATCCGGCTCCTCCGGTTACGATTATCTTCATTCGACTATTCTCCTTTATTATATATACATACCCTCTTCATGAATTTTTCAAGAGTATTTTCCCAGCTTTCTTCAAGACTTTTGTTAAGCTCAAATTTTATTTGGCTCACACCGCTTGTAAGCTCAACTCTTTCTTCATTGAGCTTTATATTGAGAAAGAGCGCCTTGGCGTTGGGATGTATTTTTTCTATTCCCTTTTCGGGCGAGGAAAGCACAAGCTTGAACACGGACGGGCGTTTTTTGCCCTTTATAAGTTCACATACCATGGGTCTTAGTTCTCCCCATGTGCAATATGTTTCTTCGGGTCCTTCTTCAAACCAATCCTTGTTTATCTTTCCTTCAAATATGTAAGAAATATTGGTGGTAAGCTCGCACGACCTCACACAAAGCCTGTCAAAAACATTTTCCTTAAACAGCCTTTGCATAAAGACTTTAAGCTCATCACCCTCCACATAGGCTTCAAACATCACTTATACCCCTGCGGATTTTTGCTTTGCCAGTTCCAAGTATCGGCACACATTTTCTCTATGCCGTATTCGGCACTCCAACCGAGGATATCGCGCGCCTTGCTGCTGTCCGCCCAGAATTCCGGCAGGTCTCCGGCACGCCTTTCTCCGAAAACAAAGGGTATATCTTTCCCGGACGCTTTTTCAAATGCGTTTATTACTTCAAGCACGCTGTAAGGAACTCCCGTTCCCAAGTTGAA
>CAMOYW010000207.1 GCA_946630405.1 uncultured Clostridia bacterium
TATACATATCCGCCGCAAGCGTGATACCGTAACGGTTATGAAATGTCACTTTCTTATGTTCTACTTTATCTGATTTAGGAAATGTTTTATCCCATTGTTCCGTTAAATTCAGTATTTCTTCTTTCATTTTACATACCTCCGTTTTTCTCTATCGTATAGGTAAAGAAATCAAGGCAATCTATACGTTCACAGTAAAGATGTACATTATCGAGCAATGTTTTTCTATATGCTCTCAGCAAAGATTTTAGCTCTGTGTAGCGTTTTTCTTCGAGTAATTTTAAACATTTGCGTATACTGTCATCGTTCAAACCAATATCACGAAGATTTTCGCTCAATACTTCATTAGTGTCAACAGCATTTGCCATATACTTACCTCCTGTTGTTACACTTATTATAGCTAAAAAGGAAAATATGTAAAATATCTATATTTAATAGTTTGTCATTCTTGACAGGAATAACAACTGTCGGTATAATACAAAATAGGAGGTACATTATGGAAATAAGAATACTGCGCTACTTTCTTGCTATCGCAAGAGAGGAAAATATGACACGAGCTGCCGAAAGACTGCATATATCTCAGCCCTCTCTTTCAAAAGAAATAAAAAAGCTTTAAAACGAATTGGGGCACGAACTCTTTATTCGCTCAAATAAAAGCATGCGGCTAAATGACGAAGGTATGTTACTGCGAAAACGAGCGGAAGACATAATCGCTATGTTGGACAAAACGACCGAAGAATTCGGTCAACTAAACAATATCATCGGCGGAGATATAAGAATTGGATGTGCCGAAAGTCATTTAATAAAGCATCTTGCCCAAAGCATAAAAGAATTTAAAAAACAATACCCTGAATTTATTTTCCATATTTTCAGCGGAGACACCGAGCCTGTTGCCGAGCGGCTTGACAGAGGTATACTCGACATTGCTTTGATCGTTGAACCACCGAATCTTACAAAATACAATTACCTGACCATTCCCGAAAGCGACAAATGGGGACTTGTAATGCTTAGTAACTGTTCACTCGCAAAAAAGGAATATGTAACATTTGATGATTTGTACGGCTTGCCCCTGTTCTGCTCGGAGCAATCAATCCAAGTAGATCTTCCTCGCTGGTGCGGTGACAATACGGATAAGCTAAATATAGCGGGAACGGTAAACCTTGCATATAACGGCTCTGTTTTTGTAAAAGAAGGGCTCGGATATCTGTTAACATTTGAACACCTGATAGACACAAGCAAAGAAAGTGGCTTATGCTTTCGCACCATAAAACCTACCCTTGAGACCAAAATGTACATTATATGGAAAAAATATCAGGTCTTTTCACCTATAACAGAACTATTTTTAAAAGAGCTGAAAGAAAATTTCGGAAGATAACGCATTACCCGATATTATACAAGATAGAATCTCCTTATTTGAATAATCTGTTATTCTCTTAAAACCACCGATAATGAGAAAAAATTCAAATTACCTTTTTTGATTTGCAAAAAACAGCTTAGTCAGGCTGTGATTTTTGCCGAAAGCCCTAAATTTTACTTTCAATTAAAACTAAATCTGATACTAAAACTCCATAGCAATCTTTATATTTTTGGCTATCAAAAATGGCGGAACGACACACAGGTCGTTCCCTACAAATTACATATTAATTTTCATTAAATCTAAAGATTTCTACGATGAATTAGTGTCAAATAATATAATTTACAAAAATCATATTCTCCCGTGTTCTCTTAAGTATTTTTTCATATAAAAACGCCGCCTCTGAACGAAGCGGCGTTTTTCATATATCAAACAATGTTATCCATTATTTGAACGATCTCCCGAAAAGGATCAATTCTTTTCAGCATCGAAGCTGACTTCTGCAGGAAATCTGAATGAGCTGTCATAAGACTTCTGAAGTATAAGAGCAGAATCGTATGAATCGATCGTTTCATTTCCGGAAACCTCGGCAAGTTTCTTATTGAACTGACCTACTTCCGTACCCTCTGTCATCATCTCGGGACGAAGTGTGTACTGAAGTGTTGCGGCAGAGTCAGAAGCAGTAACATAACCGTCGTTATCTGCATCACCGAGTACCTCTACTCTGTCATAGTAGTGTACGGGAACCCATCCCTTAAGAACACCCGTTTCAGCAACTACTTCATCGGTAGCATACTGTTGAACAAGGTCTTCGGGAAGAACTGCGGGATCTACATCGCCGGGATTGGTTGAAGTAAGAGATTCAAACTTCTCGCCGTTATTGGTATTTTCATACTCGTAGAACTTAGCACCCTTATCACCGGAGGACATCATTCCCCAAGCAACGGAGTCAATAGTTCCGTTTGTTTCGGTCTGTATGAAGGAAACATTAGAGCCTGCGCCCCATGTTCTACCATACTTACCCGTTACAGCCTGAGCGGGATTGTCAACGGTTATCTTACAATCTCTGAAAAGATAAGGATTGGTCTTAGCCGCTGTAATGAAACCTATGTTAGCGTTCTGTTCAGCACCGCCGGTATAGCTCTTCCACTGAAGCTCGCAGTTATCAAATACAGCTGTGAACTCACCACAGATGTAGTCAACGTTACCGCCGATCACACAATCCTTACAGTAGATGCTGTAGCCACCGTCCGTGCCACCGTTTCTACCGAAGGTATCCTGAGATGAAAGTACTTTACACTTGTAAAGCTCGATGTTCTTAGCTTCGATCCAGAATGCGTTTGAACGCTCTTTAGCCTTATACTGAGCAACATCATCGCCGTAAGTGGATGCAAGTCCGCTTGCGATATCCTCTTTAGCCTTTTCTGTTATCTCGTAATTATATGTGTTTCTGAATGTGGTATCTTCTGCAAGGAAGTAATCTCCGGTTACGATAGCCACACGACCCCACCACTGAGCGGAACCGTCGCCAACACTGTACTTATCGTGATAAAGTCTCTCGCTGTAAAGGTTGGTGGCAGCATCGTATGAATAGTACTGAGTACCGCATCCATAGTACCAGCTGATCTCATGTCCGTTACCCTTTAATGTAACATAAGGAGCGCTGAATACGACCTGCTCTTCTATATCAGCCGTAAGCTCGATGGTCATACGACCTTCTTCGCCCTCGGGTCTGCCTTCAAGGTTGTTGATATAATTAACAGCCTCTGTAAGAGTATCAAAATCACCGGGAACAGTAATAGTTGTCTTTGCAGGGTCAAACTTGTCAGCCTCACCTACACGTACCCAATAGAGATATGTTGTGGCATTTCCCGTGTCCTCTGTGGGATCGAGAATGTTGATAACTACCTCTGTCTCAGTGCCGTTTGTTGTGTAAGAATTAGTTACGGGGTTGGAAGCATTACTGTCGGAAGTAGCAACAACAGGGCTTGTTCCGTTGATATCCCACTTACCGTTATACCAGCCTGCAACCGTTACAGTCGTAACACCTTCTACAGGTATGGTGATCTTGTCACCGTTTCTTGCCGCAATTGAAGTAGCGTTGTTCCACTTCATAGT
>CAMOYW010000208.1 GCA_946630405.1 uncultured Clostridia bacterium
GGGTAATGTGGTACTTAATGACGAGAAGATAAGCGCCTATGCACAGCAGGTGTTTAGTAAATATACCACAAGTATGGGCTTCGGATCGAGAAAATTCAAGACCACATACGGTGATACCGTGACAATATCGGGCGGTGACTACGGAAGAGTGGTTGACAGAGAGGGTCTTATACGAAACATAAAGCTTGCGATAAATACGCCGGATGAGCTTTATATAGATGTGCCGTTTTCTCGCAGTGCGCTCGGTTCGCTTGAAAACGACCTCGGTACGACGTATGCGGAGATCGACCTGACGAATCAGAGAATGTGGCTCTATTCAAACGGTCAGCTTGTATGTTCAAGCAATGTGGTAACGGGAAAACCGGACGGAGCACACAATACACCGCAGGGTATATACAGACTTAAATATAAACAGGCACCCGCTATACTTAGAGGTCCCGGTTATGAAACAAAGGTGTCTTATTGGATGCCGTTCAATCAGGATATAGGTATGCACGATGCAACGTGGCAAAGTGCTTTTGGCGGTAATCGCTATGCAAGAGGTTATGGTTCGCACGGTTGTGTAAACCTTCCTCTTTCAAAAGCAAGAACCATATATAGATATGCGGTAGTGAATATGCCCGTAATATGCTATTATCACGGCTATGCCGCCAATCCCACGGCTTTAATAGGTTAAGGAAATATATATGTTAATGAAAACAGTCCGACTTTCTCGGGCTGTTTTTTTGCTATATATCATAGTCGATATATTAATTTAAACATTGACAAGTTCTAATTAATATGTTATAGTAATGCTATGAAGTTGTTTGGTAATTTTTATGTGATAATGATATAAATATAGTGTTTTAAAAGGCTTCAAATGGGGGTGAGTGCCTATGTACAAATGTGTATCTTTAAGCAAGCGGCGTTGTTGTGTTGATTTAATACAGGTATGTTCTTATACACTTTAAAGGATAACTATGTCTTTAAGGTGTTTTTTTATAAGAAAATACACTGTAATTTACAATAACGACCGGAGGTGAGGGATAGAGCCGTTTTTTGCAGGGAAAAAGGAGCTAAATTATGAAGAGGCGTAATATTGTTAAATTATTTGAATCGAGGACGGCAAATCTTGATCGTCGTTTGGAACACGATTATGTAAAGAACGGCATTGCAACTTTACCTTGTCGTATCAATGAATATGAGGATATAATCAGTCCTTACAGCGTTAAAGGTCTGGAAACCTTAAATATGGATTTTTTTGAATATGTTACGGAGGCTGCCGGATTTGCGGATCCGAAATATCCTTTGGTAATAAACATTGTGGGAAATTGTTTGTCGGGAGAGGAAAAAAGAATCATTAAGATAACCATATTGGATACATTTGCGTATCATCTCGGTAAAGTGGAAAAGGATGAAAAACGACATACAAAAACATTTATTTTAATGTTTTTGGGGCTGTTGATTTCCGGTATATTGTTGTGGTGCACACATTCTTTGGCTGAGGAACCGAGAGAGATGCTCTTTATCTTATTTTGGTTCATGGGTGATACATTGTGCGATTATCTGTTTTTAACGGGCTACGACCTTAGAAGAGAAAGAAGAATGGCAGGGCGACTTGCAAGCATAAAAGTTTTATTTTCCGATGAATATGTAGAACCGAATTATACGGACAGTGATGTTGAAAGATTATTTTCAGAGATTAAAAATGAAGTTAAAGAAACCAGAGAGAATATGGAAAAATACTAGATTAAGTTATCTCATATAAACGGCTACATATAAAAGTATAACTTAAGAAAGGACCTTAACTATGAAAGTAGACAGAATTTTTAAAAATGCAAAAGTTTTTACATCCGACTGCAAAAATCCGAAGGCAAATGCCATTGCCGTAAAAGACGGAAAGTTTGTATATGTGGGAGATGAGTCGGGGCTTTCCGAATTTGAGGGAGAAGTAACCGATCTTGGCGGTAAATTCATAATGCCGAGCCTTTTGGATACACATGTACATATAACTACTGGTGTTGCGTTTGAGTATGCTGATTTGGGTGAATATGTATTTGCAAACAGTAAAAAAGAAGCGCTTGATTTTATGGCGGATTATGTTAAGAATAATCCCGGTAAAGAGGTTTACAGATTTATGTTGAGCCGTGCAGCTTTAAACGGAGAAGAACTTGTTAAAGAGGATCTTGACGCTTTTTGCCCCGATACCGAGCTTGTTATATTGGAAGATGAATGTCATAGTGTTTGGGTCAATTCCAAAATGCTTGAATCCCACGGTATCACCGACGAAACGCCCGATGTCGTACCCGAACTTGCTTATTATGTGCGGAAAGACGGACATATTACGGGAAATGCCTTTGAATCCACAAGCTGGTCTTTCCTTTTCAATCAGCTCAGAAGGAGTTTGAGCGAAGAGCAGATAGGTGCGGCTGTTGACCGTTGGATCGAGTTCAGCAAGGAATACGGAATAAGCGGTGTATTTGATGCGGGATTTCCCGAACATAATGATATACACGAACGTATCTATTCGTACATGCGTGATCTTGACAGGCAAGGTAAACTTCCCGTTTACGTAGACGGATGCTATATTCTCACAAATCCGAGAAAAGTTAAAGAAGCTTTGGAAGAAACGAAGCGTTTTAACAGGGAGTTTACGACCGAGCATTTGAAGGTACATACTTTGAAGATAATGATGGACGGCACGCTGAAAATAGAAACAGCCGCAATGGTCACTCCTTATGAAGATACGGGTGCGCTGGGCGGTACCACCTTTAATGCGGAAGAAATGGCGGGAATTATTAAAGAGCTTAATAAAGAGGGGCTTGATCTTCATGTGCATTGTGTCGGCGAGCGTTCATCCCGTGTTTTACTTGACGGCGTGGAACTTGCAAGGAAAGAACTTGGCGATGAGTTCCGTGTGAAGGTGACATGTACGCACATGTGGATCCAGGACGATGCGGATCTTTCACGCTTTGCAAAGCTTGGCGTTATCGCAAACTATACACCCGCATGGCATAACGGAAATATGGGCTTGGGTTGTGAACCTTCCGAGTTTTGGCCTGCATTGATAGGAAAAGAACGCGCTTTCAAGATGTTCCGCAGTAAAACTGTTTGGAACAGTGGGGCTCTTGTAACATGGTCAAGTGATGATGTTGATTTCGGTGATTTTTCTTCATGGAATCCGTATTACGGCATGGAGATAGGAATGACACGTTGGATCAACGAAAACACAAAAGCACCCGAGGGTCAAGTTACCGCAAAGCCCCTTGAACCCGACAGTGAAAGAATGACTATTGAAGAAATGATACTCGGCTATACGATAAACGGAGCAAAACAGCTCGGTATAGATGAGACAAAGGGTTCGATAGAGTGCGGTAAAGATGCGGACTTTTTGATATTCGATAAAGATCTCCTTACGGCAGAACACGAGAGATTCAGCCACATAATGCCAAGCGAAGTGTATTTCTGCGGAAA
>CAMOYW010000209.1 GCA_946630405.1 uncultured Clostridia bacterium
TGCGGAAAGGTCAACATCATGCTCTCTTGACCAGTCTGCAACGAATCTTTCAAGCTTACCGATAGAAAGCGCATCTCCACGCTTGCCGAGTACACACTGACCTTCGCACTGGTTTTCCTGTGGACAAACTCTTCCGCATACAGCAGGGAGAGCAGAATACTTAGCTATCTCCTTAGCGGCAGACTCAAAATCGCCTTCCTTTACATGTGCCACGAAAGCAGGAATATTTATGCTTACGGGGCAACCGCCTACGCAAAGAGGATTTTTGCAATTAAGACAACGAACTGCCTCTTCAACCGCTTCTTCTTCATTATAACCGAGACAAACCTCTTCAAAGTTTGTAGCTCTTACCTTCGGATCCTGTTCCCTTACAGGAATTCTTGTAAATCTGTCTGCCATTATCAATTACCTCCGCAGCCGCAGCCACCGTTTTTATGGCTTAAGCCTTCTTCGAATTTAAGCTTTGCCTGTCCTTCAACCGTCTTGTACATTGTCTGGCGGCGCATTGCCTGGTCAAAATCGACCTTGAAGCCGTCAAACTCGGGTCCGTCAACACAAGCAAATTTCACCTCGTCACCAACCGTCACACGGCAGGCTCCGCACATTCCCGTGCCGTCTACCATAATGGGGTTAAGGCTGACGATAGTGGGTATATTAAGCTCTTTGGTCATCATAACGGTAAACTTCATCATGATCATAGGGCCGATAGCCACACAGTGATTATATTCTTTATTATCTTCCGTAACAAGCTTCTTAAGAAGGTCGGTAACTCTGCCATTAAAGGCATAACTTCCGTTATCGGTACATACATAAAGATTGCCTGCCACCTTACTCATTTCCTCTTCAAGAATAATGAGCGACTTATCTCTTGCACCTATTATTACATCTGCATCAACACCCTGCTCACGAAGCCACTTTACCTGAGGGTAAATGGGAGCAGCGCCCACACCGCCTGCAACAAAGATGATCTTCTTCTTTTTGAGTTCCTCAACGGGAAGCTCGCAAAGATCGCTTGCACAGCCGAGAGGACCCACAAAATCGCTCACACAATCGCCTTCGTTAAAGGTCATAAGCTCCATTGTGGATTTACCGACAGCCTGTGTCACGATAGATACGGTGCCCGCTTCTCTGTCGTAATCTGATATGGTAAGAGGTATTCTCTCGCCCTTATCCGTGGTTTTGATGATAACGAACTGCCCGGGCATAGCCGCCTTGGCAACTCTGGGTGCTTCGATCTTCATTTCAAAAATGGTATCGGTAAGCATTCTTTTACTGAGAATTTTGTACATTTTCTTCCTCCTTAGAAGTTTCTACAGTCAACCATGCCTTGTACATCTTAAGTTCTTCGGATAACATCTTGAGAAGAACCGTCAGCACTATGGCATCGTCTATCCCTCCTATTACGGGGAGATGGTCGGGTATTATATCAATAGGACTTACGATGTACAGAGCCGTAAGCGCTATCGAAACTACCGTTGACCCGGATAAATATTTATATTCGCCCGAAGCGTAATCCTTCAGCATGCGAAGTATAAGCAAAAAATCATTTGTATATTTTTTGGCAGTCGGAGAGGCGGCAATGCCTTTTGCAGCCGCCCCCACGTTCTTGATCGTATTATTCAGCCTTTGTCTGTTCTTCACTCTGAGCTTCACCGCCCGTCAAATCAAATACCACATCTATATGCTGCTTATCAACGGAAAGATTGATCTGCTTAGCCTGAGTGGAATATCCCGGCGCACTGCACTTTGCCACATAAGAGCCGAGAGCAAGGGTCTGAGTACTTTCTCCCGTTCCTATAAGGGTATCGTTAAGATAAATGCTTGCAGTCTCGGGCACAGCCTTTATAGTCACGGTACCGATCTCCTGAAGCTTCTCAAATTTGAGCTGTACGGGATTTTCATTTGCCATTACATTTATCGTGGCATACAGATCCTTATAGTCGGTCTTTGTAGCCTTTAGCTTATATGTGCCGTAGGGAAGCAGTATGGAATCCCCGTAATTGTACTCTTTATCGTTTATGTAGACCTTGTAATCGGTCACATTCGCACTCAAAGTAACAACACCCTGCTTTATAACAACAAGCGAAAGATCGATAATAGCGGGACTTCCGGGTACCACATTTACATCCTTGACAATATCTCTGGTGTTTGTACCCGTCACACGCACATTATAGGCACCCTCGGTGACCATAAGCTTGGTAGAGCCTTTCAAGTCGCAGACCTGCCCGTCTATAAAGACATTAAAGTCGTTTATTGCGTTGGTATTTTGGAATATTATCTCGCCGTGGCTTTTAAGTATGCGAATATTGTAGCATTTGCTTATCTTGCCGCTGTTGTAGCAATGCACAGCCACATAATCATACGGGCTGATATTTGCAAGAGAAGCCTCTTGGTCTTTATAATGGACAGTGGTAAAGCCGTCCACATACTTAATGGAGCGATCGCTGTTGGTAGAGCTTCTGTCCGTAAACTTTACAAGCTTGCTCGTAAGATTTATGGCAACGCCCGTATCTTCTATGATTTCCTCTTTTTCACAGGGCTTGACTTCCACAAGCTTCATTTCCTTGTCAAAGACATAGGTTATGATATCCCCCACTTCAAGAGTGTTTATATTCTCTCCTCTGGGGAATATGGTAGTGTTAGATGCAGTCACAGTGGTTGTGGTATCGTTTTTCAGATTCATAAGCTCAAGTGTGCCCGAAGTTTCATCCTTGGAGCGCACCACCGCATCTATATCCGAACCCATAAGGTTTTGCTGTGCCTGTTCAAGTACCTCGTTTGCCGAAAAACGGTTTTCGTCAATTTCGTCCGAAGTATCCTGCGCCATGTATTTATAAGCATAGCCAAAGCAACCCACGCCAACAACTATACCAAGCAACAGTTCAAGCAGTATCACTACCGTTACGGAACTGCCTCCTCGTCGCCTCGGTCTTTCCTTTTTCTTCTTAGCCATATTACTTCTTTCCCTGCCTTGTAAGAAGCCTTATAATAATAAGCACTACCGTAAGCACTGCCGTGGCAATACTGATAAGCACTATCAAAAGCAAAGGAAGCCTCTTTTTCTTTTCGGCTATCTCTATTTGAGTACTGACGGCGTTTATATCGGCAACAAGCCCGTACACACCGTTGTCATAAGTTACGGCATAGTCGGATATATCAACTATCACATTTTCCGTGCCGTATTCATCTCGTATCTTTTCCACAACTTCTTCGGGCAAAGTGCCTATACACTTGACCGTGTTGATAGGCTGTATCATTTGTATATCAACTCTGCCCGGCACCTCGGGGCTGAGAGCCGTCATCAGCACATCTTTGTCCGAATCAAGCTCCTTTAATATCCTTTGCACCTCGGGTGTATTGGTATTCTCAATTACGGTATTATATATTTCCATATCATACCTCTTTTACTCTTCTTCAGTTTCCTCGTCCTCTTCAAGCATAGCC
>CAMOYW010000210.1 GCA_946630405.1 uncultured Clostridia bacterium
AATCATTCCATTCCTCAACGGCTTTATTGTAGTAGCTCATAAGCACGGGATGAGTCAGGGAATTAATGTCTTTTTCGCTCGCAAGTTCGTCTTTTGCAAAGTAAAACAGCGGCGTTGGGTCGTTTAGATATTCGGTATCAACAGTTATTTGGGGTGTTGAGGAAATATCTTCCGTACTTGCAAGATTAAAGCCCCAATCTCCGAAGGCGGGAACCTGTAAATGATAGGGTCGAACATTAAAGCCTTCGCTTTGTATGGTTCTGTTTATGCACCAAAACGCCTTGGGAGCATAATATGGGCTTGTTGATTGAACATTCAGTATCCCGCCATCTTTTAAAACCCTTTTGCAAAGTCGGTAAAAAATGTTGGAATAAAGACGGTTCAGTGATTCGTTATTGGGGTCGGGTAAATCGACAATAACCACATCATATTTTTCTTTACAACCTTCAAGGTATTTATAAGCATCGGTATTTAATACCGTCACTCTTTTATTTGTAAGAGAATCTTTGTTAAGCCTTGTTATCTGATCGTATTTTGAACAGAGATCTGTCATCCCCTCGTCAAGATCCACCAGAGTGATTTTCGTTTCGGGGTATTTAAGCAGTTCTCTTGCGGCAAGTCCGTCGCCCCCTCCGAGGATAAGCACATTATCCTTGCTTTTGGCATAAGACATCGGTATGTGTACAAGTGCTTCGTGATAGCGATATTCATCCGCCGATGAAAACTGAACATTTCCGTCAATATAGAGCCGTAAATCGTCTTTATGTTTTGTCACCACTATTTTTTGGTATTTTGTCTGTTCCGAAAGTATCACATCATCTCTGTACAAGCCGCCTTCGATAAAGTTGGATATATTTTCCGAAAATATCATTCCGAAAATCGAAAGCCCCATCAAAAACAAGGTCGCAAACAAAAATATGCTATGATTTTTAATTTTGGAGCCGTATTTTATTATTATAAGTAAGGCACAAAGAAGATTAAAACTTCCCGTTAAAAATGAAGTTGCAAAGTATCCGAGATGAGGAAGCATTATAATAGGAAATGCAACTGCACCTATGAGACCGCCGATATAATCGAAGCTGAATATGGCAGAAAGTGTGAGTCTGAGATTTCCGTTATCTTCTTGGATTATTCTTGCAAGAAGAGGTATTTCTGCGCCTACGAGCACTCCTATGGCAATTATCAGTATATACATTACCACAGAATAGCTTTCGATATAAAGATTGGATAAAAAAAGAATAAGGGAGCTTGCCGAGCCTAAAACTCCTATGGCAAGCTCCACAGATGTAAACCATGCAAACAGGAATCTGCGAAAAAACCTTGATAAGAAGGAACCGAGCCCCATTGCACACATGTATAAGCCTATGGTTATGGAATATTGTAATGTGCTGTCACCCAAAAGATAAGAACTGACGGCAGAAATTATAAGTTCATAGACCATTGAACAACCCGAGATGATCAAGGTCGTAAGCATCAGAAGTCTATATTGCTTCATTAGGAGATCACTCCTGCAATTATTTGCGCAAGACCTATGAATATACCGCAAATGGTGATACCCGCAGCCATATTTCCTTTGCCTATCTCATTGCTAAGGTCATATTGCTTGTGGAAAGCGTTGATGATTATGTAGCCGAGTATAAAATATACGGTACCCAATATAAAGTAAATTGCACTGTTTCCAAGTCCTGCAACCAAAGATTCTTTTGCTTCGGATACGGTAAGCGAACTGATCGCGGCTCTGAGTATCGTTCCAAAGCCTATAAATGAACCTGCACATAAGAATCCGACAGCCTTGTTTCCTTTTTTGATCTCATCGGGGAAAGAGCAGGGGATAATAAGATCTATTATCCAGCTTCCCAAAAGCATAAGTACGATACCCGCTACGGAGTACACGGAAACATCTATTATTTCGTTTAATATATTCATAAATTACCTTCTTTCTATTTGCCGCTGCTGAGTCCGCCGCCCGATGATGAGCGCGAGCTTACGCTTTGCTGACGAATTGTATTTGAGTAGTTGTTGTATTCCGATGATGCGGAACCTGTTGCAAGTGCTGTATCATCAAAGGATGAATAAGCCGATGTGCTGTTTTTATACCTTTGTGAGTCGGTAGTATAGGCTCTTGAATAATAATATCTTCTGTAAAAGCGTCTTGTGGCGTTTCTGCCTCTGTAAAGTGTCTTATCCGAGGTATAAGCGTATTTTCGGTTGCTTATTTGCACAAATACCGTTTTATTATCTTCGGCTGTATACACAAGACAATATTCTTTGTTGGTAAGGAGTACAACCGATGTATCTCCGTCTTCCTGGTTTTGAGTAACATCTTGTGTAAGTCCTTCCACACCGTCTATAATGTCCTTAACGGTAGCATCTATGGTCGTAAACGAAGAGCGGTAGACCTGAGCTCTTTGCTTTTCGTTTCCCGTAATGGAAGTTTCATAAGTATAAGCTTCGGGATTTGCTTTGAGATACTTGGCAATACCTCCGTTTCCTCCGAATGCTTCCGAAACATATCCAAAAACACCCGACAAAGCTATTATTATCATGATAAAAATTCCCAAACCGCCTCTCGGTTTTGAAGTGCGGGAAGGAGTGGATCTTGAAACAAAAGAACTTGCGTTGTAGGGACCGAATTCGTTTAGATCAAGATAGTAGCCCGAAGAGGTCTCAACGGTGTCATCCCATTTTTCAAGGGAGATTATGTATTCCTCCGTCAGATCTTCGTACTCTATAAATTCGGCTTTGTCGCCCACAATTACATCGCCGACATCTCCGAGGGTCTCTATGACCTCTTCCGTTCCCCGGTCAACTTCTCTGTATCCCGAAATAGGGGCATGGGGATCGATTTTTGATATGCTGTATTCGGCGAAGTGTTCGTCGATACTCAGCCATCTTTCCACACCGTATTCTTCGGATATTATATGGTATTCGTCCCAATACCAACCGTCCGAGTTGTTTCTGTATCGTATTTTACCGACAACCTTGTAGATATCGCCATCGGCATGTATTTTACTGCCAATGCTGAATTCCATGATTTCCCCCCTTAATATGTCTGTTTATTCTGGAAATATCCATTTTCTTTGCTCCGAAGCTTTTCTTTATAAGTTCCGCAAGTTTTTGGGGTACGGAACCGTTACATGAAAATATGTCGACGGCACAGTATGAATATTCGGGCCATGTATGGACCGAAAAGTGGGATGTAGTTATAACGGCAATATAACTGACACCAATGGGCTCAAATTTGTGAACACATTCTTCAACTATTTCCGCACCGAGGGATCTGACACATTCATGTGCTTTTTTTTGAATTTCTTCGGTACTGTCAATGATATTGATATCACACTCATATAGATCTAAAAATAATTGCTCAAACATAATTGAAATATAGCATATTTTTATATATAATGCAATAGATTATAGTAAAATT
>CAMOYW010000211.1 GCA_946630405.1 uncultured Clostridia bacterium
AGAAGAAACAGGTGGCATTATTGACGGAGAATTGAGAACTTTGTACAACAGAATAACATTCCCCGACGGTTCAACTTTAAATGCAAGCGATGTCGAGGCAAATTTCATCCTTGCCATAGAACTTGAAAATGCACAGGGAAAAACTCCTTCAAATAGTGTCAGCTTTACTCTGATAGAAAATTAAGGGGGAGAGGATATTATGAAGAAGAAAATATATATTTCACCGTCCATCAAAATGCTTGCTCTTGATAACGAGAACATTATACAAGCTTCGGCAATTGTAGGAAATTCAACTCAAACTACATTTTCAAAAGTCGGAAATATTTCAAATTTCTTAAACAGCTAAAACAAAACGGCTGTGACAAGGCTATATTCGTCTTGTCACAGCCGTTTAACTATATCAATCTTTTAGCGTACTCTATAAGCTGCTTTACATCCTGCTTACTTACAAGTATGGAAGTATCTTCGCCTTTTTTCACTCTGAAAAAGTTTGCATCGTAGTCATAAAATTCCACCCTATCAACCGAGTTATCGGAAAGAGTGTATACGATAGAAGCCTTTAAATCACCCGAAACGGGTACGGGAGCAACTATGTCATCAAAGCTTAAACCGACAACAGCCTCATAAAAGTCTGTAAATTCACTTCTTTCAACTTTTGTACCGTTGATATAGGTATTTCTTTTATCTCTCACAACACCCTCTTCATCGGGTGCTATTTTATTATCTCCTTCTGTTTTAAATTCTACGGTGTATTTTTCATCTCCGTAGGCCAAAAGGATATTTTCCACATCAGACCTTGTATGAAGAGCTATAAAAGGCTGTATAAAATCCTTTGCTTCGGCATTTTTAAACGGTTCCAAAAGTCTCGTTTCCATAAGGAAAATTTCACTTCTGCCATCAAACCTTACGTATGTTTGGTCGGTATTTTCAATCTTAACGCTTGAACCCGCTTCAAGGTAAAGTTCGCCGCCGGCGCCGTCTTTAAGTTCCACCGTAAGTTCGGGTTCCGCAAGCCCGTAATCCGCCAAATTTGAAGGATCTGCCGTAACAAAGGCTCCCGGCTTTACCGAAAGAACATTTCCCAAAAGCTCGTTTTGAAGATTGTAGGGATAAACTATCATATTCTCCATGGGCTTTTTCATTACAAGTGCGGCAAGCCCGCTTGTATCGGCATAATTTTTGACCACCGCATTATCTGCATCGTATTCGATGAGTATTTCGTCTTTGCCCTTTTGCTTGATATCACAGTAGGTAATACGCTCTTTACTTATCTTTGAGACCGTCTTATCTATAACATCATCTATCCCGTATTCAAGATATCCGGCACCCGTTGCGCTCATGATATATACATCTTGCTTATCATCAAGTACAAAATAGCGGTATTTTCCGTCGGTGGAAATATCACCGAGCCTTACGGTCTCCTTACCGTCTTTACCGATCGCCTCCCCATAGGGTGATATCTCTCCAATACCGTATTTAGACAGATCAGCTGCATTTTCTTCAATAGTTCTTACGGAAGATATACCCGTAAATAGATCTGCTATACTTTTAAGCACATCTTGAGATGTTTTTACCTTTTCAAAGCCCTCTATCTCGTATTCATCGCCTTTACGGTGAACGGACAGAGTCCCTTTTGAATTTACAAGCTTATAGCTGTCCACGGCATCAATACGTGCTATTTTTTCACCCACAAAGGACTGCAAAAGTGAGGTGGTGCTTTCGGTGCTTTCCTCGCCGAGTTTATCGCCGCCTTGCTTAACTTTGGTAGCCGCAAAATATACACATATAAGTACTGCAAGAGCCGCGACAGCCGCACAAAGAGCAATCAATCTCTTTTTCATTATTTATTTCTCCTGACAAGCCATACTATAAGACCCGCGGCAAAAAGTACCGAAGGTATAACCGCAAGACTTACCGTCTTAACGGTTTGTATATCTCCCTCACTCATAAGCACGGTCGAGGTAGGCAATACATTTTTAGCGGGTATGTATAGGCTTTCTTTTCCGTCGTTCAACCATCCTACAGCTCCGAGCAAAAAGCTCGAATTTGCGCCCGATACCCTCATATCCGTTTCGGGAGCAAGCAAATATACACTTGCACCCACCACGAAAAGTTTGGTGGTATGAGATTTATCGGTATAGGTACTGTCGGTCACTTCATAAGCAAGCTCAAAAGGTCCCGATTTATCTCCAGGCTCTTTATTTGCCGAACTTGCATTTTCTGTTTTGATATATGATTTATCGCTTGTTGTAAGCACAGGCTCAATAACCGTGTCATTTTTCGCTACGGCTGTTTTACCGAGTGCCTGAGATGCCACCAGAAGTACCCTGTACCCCTCTTTTACAGCCTTAGCCGTACTTTCCGTATCATTTACTGTCGGGAAAACAGCATAAGGGGCATCTATGTATTTTGAAGTATCACCTTCAAGCACATAGCCTTCCGATATATCGACTCCGTAAGCGTTTATTATGCTTTTTACATTTACAAAACTCTTATCTATTCCACCTAATACACAAAGAGCACGTCCGTCGGAGGCAAGATAGCTTTTAACCTTTTCCGCTTCCTCCGCACTGTAATCTCTTGAAAGAGGTGTCAATATCAGTGCCGAACAATCTTCGGGCACATCTCCGTCAAGGAGATTTATCACATCATATTCATATCCGTCATCTTCCAAAAGCTTAATAAAAGAGGTATAGAGAGACGGATCGCTTTCTCCGTGTCCCACAACAAAATAAAGCTTACTTGCGGCTTCGTTGGCAAGGGTATTGATCGCTCCCGTCACAGCCCTTTCAAGGCTCAGTTTGGGTACGGCATTGCCCGAATAATCATAACTTACTTCATAGTAGTCTTCATAATTGATGACCTTAGACCTGCCGCCTACCTTTACAACTACGGAGTTTGATGCTACCGCCTTATCAGTAGTGGAATACTGCTTAACAAAATCGGGATGAAGAAGTATATCAATATTTTCAACGGATATTTTTCCCGATTGCTGTTTATATTTGTCAAGAAGCTGCTTTGCCCTTTCTATCTCAACGGAAGAACCCGTTTGGGAAAGTGCCGAATATATGGTCACATCCTTATCAAGTTTTGAAAGGATCTGCCTGCTTTCATCAGACAGAGATATCGAATCATCTTTGGTAAAATCAAAACTTCTGTCAAGCACTCCCGCTATTAAATTCACAACCATAAATATAGCGATCGCCACTATTGAAACAACAGCGGAAAAAGCGCCGTATTTGAATCTTTTATCACCGAATATCTTATTCATACTTAAGCTTCAGCTCCATCTTCTTTTTTCTATTGTGCCGACGGTAAGATAAAGGAATATAAAAGGAAAAGTGATATAATACACCACATCCGATATATTCACAACTCCCAGATAAAAATTCTCGTACCTTCTGAGCACCGAAAAATAATCA
>CAMOYW010000212.1 GCA_946630405.1 uncultured Clostridia bacterium
CATGACGAGGGCGACGAGGTAGTATTACCCGACCAGGGTGGCGACACACCTAAACCTACACCTACACCCAGTGAGTCTACACAGGCTACCACATCCGAATCCAAGCATGGCGGCGGTGGCGGCGGTGGCGGTGGTGCCGGAAGAGTTAACGCTACTTCCACCACAACTACCGAAGCAACCACAACAGCTACGGGCGGAGATGATGCTACCGAGGCTACTACAGAAGAGGTAGATGTAGTAACATCCGCAACCATCGATCTTCCCAACGAGATCGATCCTCCCAAGGCAAGCGGCGACTTTAACGGTTTCGTTGATATCGAAGGTCTTGCATGGGCTAAGGACGCTATCAATACACTTGCTTCCGCAGGTATCGTTAGCGGTACATCAAGCGACCATTACAGCCCTCGTCTTAACACTAAGAGAGCAGATATGATCGTTATGATAGTAAATGCACTCGGACTTACATCCGACTCTACAGATAACTTCGATGACGTATCAAGGAATGCTTACTATGCAGGCGCTCTTGCAACTGCTAAGTACTATGGCATAGCTACGGGTTATCCCGACGGCACATTTGCTCCCGAAGAGTACATCAC
Organism: uncultured Clostridia bacterium; assembly: GCA_946630405.1. GTDB lineage: Bacteria > Bacillota > Clostridia > Lachnospirales > CAG-274 > UBA3680. Next base: position 597 of record CAMOYW010000212.1, read on the forward strand.
TCGTCAGGATGCAATGGTACTCATCGCTAAGACATATGAGGCGCTCGGTGCCGACCTTGACGGCGACACCTCCGTTGTTGACAGATTTGTTGACGGCGCAGATGTAAGCGAGTATGCAAGGGAATATGTTGCTAAGCTTGTTAACGAGGGAGTAGTATTCGGAGATAACAACAGCAAGATCAATCCCAAGCAGAACATCACAAGAGCTGAGATGGCTGTACTCATCAATGCACTTTACGACGAAGCTACCGAGGTAGCTGCAAATGTCGCTGCAGAAAAGGCTGAGGCTGCTGCTAAGGCAGAGGAAGAGGCTAAGGCTGCAGAGGAAGAAGCTGCAAAAGAGGAAGAGACTAACGAAGAAGGTTCCGAAGAAACTACCGAAGGTACAACCGAGGAAACAACTTCCGAAACTACCACCGCAGCAGAGTAATGCTCACATATTGACTTAGTCAATACGCCCCCGATCGAAAGATCGGGGGTTTTTATATTATGTTCATTAATATATTGAGCATTAAGAGGGAAAATGAATGAAATAGTATAATTATTAGATAGCCGAAAATTTGTGGGGATGAGTATTTTATTACAAATATAGGTTGTATTTAAAATATCAAAGAACAAGATTATAATAAAAGTATAATATAACATCACGATATAATCCTATTGTTATGTGTTAAATTAATGTCGGGATTGTGCAAAATGGCTGATTTTAGAGGCATATTGGCTCTAATAAAAGGGAAAATATAGAGATATTTCACAAATAAAGGGATAAAAAAATAACGCTTTTGGGGTTTTGTGCAATCTGCACAGTTTAAGGGCAAAATTTTAGTTGAAATTGAGATTGACACTATCTAAAATTGCTAACAAATCATTAGCATTTGGTAAGAATGATTAAAAAATGGTTAGAATTTATGTAGAAAATTGATATATCTTTTTAATCGGATTTTTAGTATTATCTTATCTGCAAGGGGAAATTTGCGGTTAATGAACGAAAAACAAAAAGCCTTGCAAAAGTAACAGTTGAATATAGTTAAATAATTATGATCGAAGATGAGGCGGAAGGCAAGCCGCCAAGTCGGGTCTGCAAAAGGCAAGATGCAGACCGAGTATCAAGGGCAAAGCCCAAAGAGAAGTGACAGTAATTTTATCAAAAACGAAAGGGGTTTATTAAAAATGAAATTACTTCAAAGATTTACCGCAGGCGTATTGACGGTAGCTATGGCAGGTGCTTTGGTAGCGACCTCCGCATTCGCAGCTTCTTCCAAGAGCTGGAATTTCAAGGACAACAACTTCAAGAGCCTCGGAACTCTTAAGTCAAACAAGACAATAGATGGTTTAGGACTTTACGCTAACAGCTCAAAGACAATGAGCGTTGTATCCGACAATCAGGGCGACTACACATATGCTCTTAACTTAGGCGGCAGCGGTAAGGTTGATTCTTCCGACAGATATCGTGCGGTACAGGTTCCCGTAACCAAGAACGGCACAAACGTTATAAAGGTTACTCTTCGTTCCACAGGCTCAAGCTCCAGAAGCCTTGTAGTAGGTAACGCAAACGGTGGTAAGTTCACAACACTTACAGCAGGAACATCCATAAGCACACAGACATATACATACACAGGAAACAACTCTGTTGTATATCTCTACTCTTCAAACAGTGCTATCAACATTTATAAGATACAGGTTGACCAGTCGGGCAGCGGCTCAAGCTCAAGCAGCTCCTCTTCATCATCAAGCAGCAGCTCAAGCAGCTCCTCTTCATCATCAAGCAGCAGTTCAAGCTCAAGCAGCTCTTCATCATCAAGCGGCGGCTCCTCTGCTCCCAGCGGTACGATCACCGTTAACGGAAGCGGAAGCTACTCCACACTTTATGATGCATATGCTAAGGCAGGCGACGGTGCTACTATCAACATCGGTAGCGGTACATTCTATGAGACAAAGACAACAAAGATCTCCAAGAAAGTTACTATCAAGGGTGCAGGTTCAGGCAAGACAGTGCTCAACTACTCCAAGATGAGCAAGGGCGATGCCAACAGAGCTATCCAGATCTCCGGAAGCAACGTAACCATTACAGACCTCGCTCTTACACAGGCAGGTGACAACGGTATCTACGTATCCGGTAACGGAACTACACTTTCTAACCTTCTTATTACAAAGTGTAACGATACAGGTATCCAGATCTCCAACGGCGGATCCAACACCAAGCTTACAAACATCACCTCTAACGAGAACTATGACAACAAGACAGGCGGCGAGAACGCAGACGGCTTCGCTGTTAAGTTAAATGCAGGTAGCGGCAATGTATTCACAAAGTGCTATGCTAACTACAACTCCGATGACGGTTATGACTTCTATCGCTGCGGTAACGCTGTTAAGCTTTACAACTGCGAAGCTAACTACAGCGGCGTAAACAATGGTAACGGTAACGGCTTCAAGGTTGGCGGAGACTTCACAGCAGACAACCATTATCTTGAAGGTTGCTCGGCAACAGGTAACAAGCTTCGTGGCTATGACCAGAACAACAACACAGGTAAGATAACTCTTAAGAACTGCAAGGGTATCAAGAACAAAGTAAACTTCTACTTCAATACTCCTAAGGGTCATTCTTGCGGACCTCACACCTTTACAGGATGTACATCCACAGGTGGATCAAGCAAGGACGTTATCAAGAATGCTAACTGCTCAGGCTGCTCATTCAATACCTGATAATATTTAAAATTCGAGGGTGCGATCATCGCACCCTCTTTTGCTGTTTGTAATCGCTTAATACTAATTCATCGTAGAAATCTTTACATTTAGAATATTATTATGTAATTTGT
>CAMOYW010000213.1 GCA_946630405.1 uncultured Clostridia bacterium
TTGCAAAATAGTCCGTCCCTACGGGATTTGTAACTTTGCTCGCAAAGTTACAAACCGGTTTTTTGACGCAGTATGCGGTAACAGTAGCCAAATATACGAATGTTCAATTAAATCAGTGTTTCCCTACATTTTCTTTGACAATATCGCCCGTTTGTTATATAATAGAAAAAGTAATATTGTTCAAAAATATAGGCATAGCTTATATTTTATGTTGCTTTAGGGGAGAAACATATATGGCAGAAAAATTCAGTATAGAATATATTTGGAAAGACAGGAAGAGAATACTCGGTATGCCCATCAGCTTTACAAGATATGCCATGAGTGAGGACAGGCTTTTCTACTCAAAAGGGTTGTTTAACACTGTAGAAAAGGAAATTATGCTTTACAGAGTAAAGGATATTTCCGTGAACAGAACTCTTTGGCAAAAGCTCTTTGGCGTAGGAAGCATTATCGTTGAATCCTCCGATTCCGATCTTAAACATTTTGAGATAAAAAACATTAAAAACACCACTTATGTAAAAGAACTTTTACACAAGCAGGTGGAAAAGAAAAAAGACGAAAAGGGTATGAGCATAACCGAATTTATAGATAACGGTGGCCCCAATCCTATGCAGGGGAAGAAATAAGCTATGGCTCAGCCTTTAAAGAAAAAGGATATTTCTCTTAACAAAGTAGTGCTTAAATGCACCAAGGTGGAAAAAAAGGTCGGCGGGAAAAAGGTGCTTAAGGATTGCTCATTAACCGTCAGAAGCGGTGAACTTGTGACGATATTTTCGCCAAGCTCCAACGACAGAAATACACTCGCAAAACTTATGTGCGGTCTTATCCCTCCCACCTACGGCACAATAAGCATACGAGGCAAAAGAGCAGGCAACAGGACCAACAAACTGGTCAGCTACATGCCCGAAGTTCCTTTCGTGCGATATGAAGATACCGTCGGAGATATGCTGACCCTCTACGAACGTTTTTTTGCAGACTTTAAGTATAAGAGAGCCTTTAGACTTATCAAGGAACTTAAAATAAGTACCAAAACAAAGTTCAGCGAGCTTTCGGACTCCTATGTGCAAATGGTGGAAGCGGTGCTCGTCGCATCAAGAAAAGCCTCCCTCTATATATTTGACGATCCGTTTGCCATTGTAGACAAAAAGCTCAGGGAAGGACTTATAAGGCTTATTGCAGCCTGTACAAGACACGGCGGTGTGGTGGTGCTTTCCTCCGTGCCGAGTAAAATACTTGAAACGGCAACCGACAGAGCCGTATTTATGAGCAGAGGAGAGGTGCTCATTTCTCTTGAAAAAGAGAAGATAGAAAGGCAATACGGAAAGTCGATCACATCCTTATACAGGGAGCTGTACGGAAATGCTTAACCTTATATATTACGATATAAAGGCAACTTACAAAAGGATCATAGCAATGATCGTGATACTTGTGATATTTGCCTGCGGCGTTCGTTTCTTATGGGGAGACACGTTTATGTCTTTCTTCGGAAATACGGACTTTTACATAGGCGATGTTATCAAATATCTTTTTGCAGGGCTTTTAATTGCGTTTTGCGGAATATCACTGCTTATGATAATATTTGTGCAATCCAAATGGTACGATGCAAATATACTGTCTCCTCAAGGTCAGCTTACCAATATGTTGCCCGTATCGAGCTTTGAGATAGTCCTCAGCAAAATATTTGTGGCATTTTTATGGAATACCCTTCTTACCGTATCACTTGTGGGAGTTTGCTCGGTATTTCTTGCAGGTACGAAGCTGTTTTCCGATATGCTCCAGATAGTATCCGATATAAGCATACAAAACAATATACACATAAGTTTTTCAAAAATCGTGATATCTATATGTGTTTACGTTGTGCTCACACTCACCGATCTTTCGGCTCTTTGCTACCTTTCGCAAACTTTCGGGCAGATGTTCAACACCTTCCGTAATCTCATGCTTTTTGTCGGCTTTATAATGTTTTTTGCAATCGCACTTCTTATACAGCTCAACATATTGATGCTTCTCGGTATCAATAATGTCGGAGCCATATTTGAAAGCAGAAATCTTACCGATATAATCAACTATGTTATTTCAACCGTCAATAAGCTATCGGTCACAACGGGTGTAGTGACCGTGATATATTGGATCTCTACGTCACTGATACTAAAAAATCATTTGAATATGTTATAATTATGAATACAAAAACTTTCAAATTCGATAAAATACCAAATACGGTCGAGGAGTTGCGATCTCTTGATGAATATGCGCTTACCGATCCTTTTGAAGGTGCGGCTTTCACCGTGCTTGCACTTTGTGCATACGAAAGCGGAGCAGACAAATGCTATGCCATGCTTGATGCTTTAAAAGGTCCTCGCCCTCTTTCAACTCTTGAAAAGCAGTTTATAAGAGACAGACTTTCGGGCAAAGCATACGTGCCAAGATCCTACTTTAACGGCACATCTCCGCAAAATAATTATACGGTCGAGCCTCCCTACGAAGTCACCGTTTTTGACGGACCCTATTCTTATACCGACGAAGGGTATGCCCTTTTATATATCAGATCTACGGGAGCTGACACCGAGCGTTCGGTCAAACTCAGAAGAAAAGGCGACCAATGGTTCGTTTGGGAAATATTCCTCTACCCCGATATAAGAATACCCGCCGCCATGGATGATTGGGCATGATAAAAAAGCTGATTTTTTGCTTTATGTGTGTCATTCTTTTAACATCTTGCGACAGAAAAGACGAATATCAAAAATATTCAAAAGAGTACTATGATGTGTTTGACACTTATTCAACTTTTACGGCATATTGCAAAAGCCAAAAAGAGTTTGACGAGCTTTCAGGTACTGTCTATACTTTGCTGAAAGAAATAGACAACGAGCTGAACATATACTCCGAAAACGGAAAGCTCAAAGCACTGAACAAAAACGGCACTATTAAAAGCAAAACCATATATGATATCTGCAAATTCGGAAAAAAAGCCTATGAGGAGACCGACGGCAGTGTAAACATTGCATTCGGAAGCGTGCTTTCACTTTGGCATGAATGTCGTGAAGAAGCAATAAACGACCCCGAAAAAGCAAAACTACCCGATCAAAAAGCACTTGAAAGAGCAAACCGATACACCGATATAGACAAAATCATGCTTGAAGGAGAAGATACCGTAAGGCTTGAAGGCGGTGTTCAATTGGATGTGGGTGCAATAGCAAAGGGCTATGCCGCAGACCGAGTGATGGATATGCTAAAGAGTGAAAAGGACGCACATTCTGTACTGTTGAACCTTGGCGGAAATGTGGCGGCTCTTAACGACGATCCGATCAAAAAAAGCTGGAAAATCGGAATAGAAGACCCGCGGGGTGAAGGATTAAAAGACAGCTTTGAAATATACGGCAGATCGGCGGT
>CAMOYW010000214.1 GCA_946630405.1 uncultured Clostridia bacterium
TATCCTCTTTTCGTTAAATGTAAGAGTAGTGCTTGCGGAACTTGCCTTGACATCCACTGTAGAAAGCTTATCGGAATTAACCGTGTAGCTTGTGGTTGAAAGTGCACCCGTAAGGTCGCCCTTTATCGTAAATGTATACTTAAGGTTGTAATAATCGTCCTGCTCGGATATGGCATTTAACGAAACCTTGCCAGTGTTCTTAAAGTAGAACACTCCTTGATCTTTATCGTAGCCCGCATTTGAATCGGGTGCAGAGAACGATGAACCCGAAGAAGATGTGCTCGGCTTGGAGCTTTGCACCTCTCCGTCGCCCTCTACAAGAGTAACCGTGGTCGCCTTGCCCTTTTCCGTAATGTCTACATCGACAGTATCTTTAAGAGTCAACTCTATGGATACCTTTTCGCCGTTGTTGTAGTAGAATCCCTTTTGTACAAAAGTTCCGCCCGAAAGATTCTTCTTTGTAAGAGAAAGCTTTGAGTTCTCAACATCGAGTACAAGGGTCTTTCCGCTGTTTGAGAAGGTGTAATTTACTTCGGGGGCATATTCACCCGTAATTGTGATCGTATCCTTGCTCTTTGAAGAGTCAAGAGTTATTTCCGTTATGGCATCGATTCCCTTTTTGGGTGCCTGTGTGGTCGCCTCCGTGGTGGTTTCCGCCTTGGTCACGGGTGCGGAAGTGGCTGCCTGTGTAGGTGCCTGAGTAACGGGTGCGAGAGTGGTTGCCTGTGTTGCGGGCTCGGCAACGGTCGGTTGCGAAGCTGCCTGTGTAGCCGCCTGTGTTGCACCTTCTTTTGCGGGCTTATGCTCATTATCGTAGATAACAGCCGTTCTTGTGGGCTTGTCCCACTCTATGTTAAAGCCCAAAGCCTCTGCCGCAAAACGAAGCGGTATCATGGTCTTATTGTTTATGATCTTTGCTTGTGTCTGAAGCTCCTTGGCAACTCCGTTTACATAAGCTGTCGCCGAATTGATGGGTATCACCACAAGGTCATCGCCCTTGTGCACAAACACCTGCTCCATAGCCTTGTTCCATTCCACCGTTGCTCCGGCAGCCTCAAACACCTCTCTTGCGGGTACAAGAGTGGAATTGTTGAGTATAATGGGCGGCATTGTAAGGTCTGTAAGTTTCTTGCCGTTGACCGATACAAAAACCTCTTCGGCATTGTATTTATGCTTTGTATAGTCATAAGTAAGGGTCAAGGTAATGTATCTGTTGGCATAAACCGCCGAGCTTTGCATCAGCATACCTGCACATAAGCCTGCGGTTATGATTCGTTTGATTTTCTTTCCTAAAGCCAATATCCTCCGTCCTTTCTAAATAGTTCTCTGTAATATTTATGATACTCTGTCTTCTCCTTCGACAGTTCAAATTATACAATGAGGTAATATCCTCATTTTCGGTATCATAAAATATAACATAAATCCCCGACGATTTCAACTTTTTAACAAAAATGTAATACTTTCGTAATAACTTTTGATTCTTAAAATTTTCACAAAACCGCTTAAAAATATGTCGTTTTGATTTCTTTTGTGAAAAATGATGAATTTTAAATGTTACGGAATGGTTTTAACGCTTGAATATTTCTTAACAATGTTATATAATACAATTATTAAAAAGGAGGTACGATAATGAAAAACAAATCAATAGGAACCAAATGTGTACAGGCAGGCTATACGCCTTCAAACGGCGAGCCCAGACAGATACCTATAATACAGTCAACTACTTTTAAATATGACACCAGCGAGGATATGGGCAAGCTTTTTGACCTCGAAGCCTCGGGCTACTTCTATACAAGGCTTCAAAACCCCACAAACGATTATGTTGCGGCTAAGATCGCAGCCCTTGAAGGCGGCACTGCGGCTATGCTCACATCCTCGGGTCAGGCTGCAAATTTCTTCGCCCTTTTCAACATTTGCGAGAGCGGATCGCATATAGTGTCTTCCGCATCTATTTACGGCGGAACTTTTAACCTTATATCTGTTACCATGGCAAAAATGGGCATAGATGTGACCTTTGTATCTCCCGATTGCACGGACGAGGAGCTTGAAGCGGCATTTAAAGATAACACAAGAGCGGTATTCGGCGAATCCATTGCAAACCCCGCTCTTACCGTGTTTGATATAGAAAGATGGGCTAAGGCGGCGCATGCACACGGCGTGCCGCTCATTGTGGATAATACGTTCCCCACGCCCGTAAATTGCAGACCTATAGAATGGGGCGCAGACATCGTGACACATTCCACAACCAAATATATGGACGGTCACGGTGCCGCTGTGGGCGGTGCCATAGTGGACAGCGGCAATTTCGATTGGATGGCGAATGCCGACAAATTCCCCGGACTTACCACCCCGGACGATTCCTACCATGGCATAACCTACGCCGAAAAATTCGGGCAGGGCGGCGCATTCATCACAAAATGCACTGCACAGCTTATGAGAGATCTCGGCTGTATACAAAGCCCTCAGCACGCATTCATACTCAATTTGGGCCTTGAGAGCCTTCATGTGCGTATGCCCAAGCATATAGAAAACGCTCAGGCGGTAGCGGAATTTTTGGAAAATCCCCCTGCCGTTACAAGTGTAAGCTACCCCGGCTTAAAGAGCAACAAATACCACGAAAGGGCTATGAAATACTTCGGAAACGGTGGTTGCGGAGTGGTATCTTTTGAGCTTAAAGGCGGAAGAAGTGCAGCCGAAGCGTTTATGAAGAAGCTTCGCCTTGCGGCAATAGAAACACACGTAGCGGATGCAAGGTCGTGTTGTCTTAACCCTGCCACATCCACTCACAGACAGCTCAGCGATGAACAGCTTATCGAAGCGGGCATACCCGCAGGTCTTGTAAGGATGTCTTGCGGTCTTGAAGACAAAGAGGATCTTATAGCAGACCTTGAACAGGCGTTAAATTAATGGAAACACCGGTTTATTTTTTCGGCCTTTAATCGGTGTTTCCCTAACAATGCCGATTTTCTTCAAAGAAATTAAATTCGGTATTGACAAAGTATCACAATGCGAACAAGGCTTTGGCGGATAAACCGTCAAAGCCTGCCGATGCTTTAACACTTTTTTGTTTTTTTGATTTTTTTCAAAAAAGTGCTTGACAAATACCCCCTACTCGTGTATAATGTTTTTTGTTGTCACGTTTGACGATATGCCCAGATAGCTCAGTTGGTAGAGCAGAGGACTGAAAATCCTCGTGTCGGCGGTTCAATTCCGTCTCTGGGCATTTTTTCAATATGCGGGTGTGGTACAATGGCTAGTACATCAGCCTTCCAAGCTGAGGACGTGGGTTCGATTCCCATCACCCGCTTTATGCGCGAGTGGCTCAGTGGTAGAGCATCGCCTTGCCAAGGCGAGGGCCGCGGGTTCAAATCCCGTCTCGCGCTCT
>CAMOYW010000215.1 GCA_946630405.1 uncultured Clostridia bacterium
GTTTGCTACAGCATCTCCCGTTAAGGTGACGATACGCCTCATAAGAGGTCTGTCCTTACATACGGCTCTTTCAATTGCAAGCCCGGTATCTACGTTATCTACTATACAGCCTGCATTTGCGGGGAGCTTGCCGCTTTCGACCTCTCTGCCGGAAACTGCATATATGAGCTGTTTCTCGGAGCCTTGAGGGTATTTGGTCTTTAAGGTAACGACCGTGATGTTGGAGTAGGGCTTTGCCGCCTCCGTCATTTTCTCGATAGCATCGGGTTTGTTTGCCTCAATAGCGATATAACCTTTAGCCTCGGGAAATATTTTAAGAATGATGTCAAGTCCCTTTGCAAGTCTTTCGCTCTTTTCAAGCATTACTCTGTGGTCGGTCGTAAGGTAAGGCTCACACTCCGCCGCATTGACTATAACATGATCTATCTTGCAGTCGGGCGGAGGGGAAAGCTTAACGTGGGTGGGAAAGCCCGCACCGCCGAGTCCTACGATACCCGCTTCCTTGACCTTATTGATTATGGTCTGCTTGTCAAATTTCTCGTAGTCGGTATCCTTTCCGAGGGAAGGATCCTCCTCCATAAGTCCGTCGTTTTCAATTATTATGGAATTAACCATCGCACCGCTTGGCGTAAGCGCAGGCTTGATATCAAGCACCTTACCCGAAACGGAGCTGTGTATAGGTGAAGACACAAATCCGCCTGCCTCGGCTATTTTTTGCCCGAGCAATACTCTGTCGCCCTTTGCCACAATGGGAGCCGCGGGTGCGCCGATATGCTGAGACAGCGGAAATACCATTTTAGCGCCTTCATCCGGCATAAGTATTTCGATAGCCTTGGTGTTAGTGAACGCTTTGCCGTCGGGGGGATGTATACCTCGTTTAAAGGTCAAAAGCCCCATAACAATTCCTCCTTTGTTTTAGTTTGAATATAACAGAATATTCTTGTTTATATAATACAATAAACAGCCGTAAAATTCAAGTAATCTTTGACAGTTTTTTACAACAGTTATGTTACATTTTATACTATGTATCATCATTTTTTGATAAAAAAAAGACAAAGCTCAATCAGCTTTGTCCGATATCACAAAATCCGCTATCTCGGCTGAGTAAAAGAGGCTCCCGAAGGCTTTTTTTACCTTGGGAATGAACATAAAAAGGGAAATGAGCTTACCTAAAACAATGCTTGTGGGCTTATTTACGGCGGTAAGCATAAGGTCTGTGGTGGACATGTATTTTTCGTCCATAGGATGGGTTACGGAAGATGTACGATCATTTATGTGATCAAATATATGTTCACACAAATTATCTATAGAAATAAAGCTGTGCTTGTTTTTTACAAGGGGAAGCACCGGAAGCAGTTTTGCAAGCTTTATAAGGGTGACATAGTTCCCTTTGCAGCCTTTTCCGTATACCATTGGAGGGCGAATGATCGTTACGGTGAAATCATAGCATGCAAGATTTAAAAGTTCTTTTTCCGCCTCAAGTTTGCTTTTGCCGTATTCCGTTTTCGGGGTGAGAGGAGTTTTGGAATTTATCTCTCCGTTTGAATTGTACACAGCCATAGAGCTTAAAAAAATAAAGTTCTTTACATTATGCGCTTTGGCTTTTTTTGCAAGGTCAACGGTGAGGTCGGTATTGACCTTTTTATATATACTTATATCTTTTTCTTTTCTATGGACTATCGCAGCACAGTGAACCACCGCATCTGTATTTTGCATATCCGCTTCATTTATGCCGTTTCTTACGGAGACTGTGGTGGATGAAATTCCTCGCTTTGTCAGGTATTCATTCAGCTTTTGCGCTACATAGCCGTTTTTTCCCGTTATAAGTACGTTCACCTTTTTCCCTCCCTGACTCCTTCGGAAGTAAACACGTTTACGGCGGTTTTAAGTATTATTTTTATATCCGTAATAAAGGACAGTTTTTTATAATACATACCGTCGTATTCTGCCTTTACCTCTATTGGAAGTTCGTCCCTTCCGTTTACCTGAGCAAGACCCGTAAGTCCGGGAGTGAGAAGAGAAGAACGGTTTTGGTCTCGAAGTCTGATAAGGTCGTACTGGTTCCAAAGAGCGGGACGAGGACCCACAAAAGACATTTCGCCTTTTATAATATTGAAAAGCTGAGGAAGCTCGTCAAGGCTCGTCTTTCTCAAAAATGCGCCTGTTTTGGTGATATACTTGTCCGGATCTTCAAGTAAATGCGTGGGAACATCCTTTGGTGTGCTTTTCTTCATGGTGCGAAATTTATATATATAGAAATGCGTGTTGTTTTTTCCGACACGTTTTTGCCTGAAAAATACACCTTTGCCGTCTTCAAGCACTATCAAAAGGGATATGAGAGCCAGTACCCACCATATCCCAAGAATTATTAAAAGAGCAAAAATTTTATCCAATACAGGTTTTATTTGTTTATACATAGATCTTTATAGTTAGGAACAATTTCCTTGATGACATCTTTTGTATGTTCGGGAGAGTTGTAAGCCGTGTCGTAGAGTTTATCGAGCTTGCGTTTGAATTCGCCCGTATCCATATCAAGGGGCTTGCATACGAATATCTTGTTATACAAGGTTACTTCGCTCTTTTCCTCTTCCATTATAAGCTCTTCAAACTTCTTTTCTCCGGGTCTTAGTCCCGTGTAGACTATTTTTATATCCTTATCGGGTATGTAGCCCGAAAGACGGATAAGAGTTTTAGCAAGCTCAGTAATGTTTACGGGGTCGCCCATATCAAGCACGTATGTTCTGCCGCTTTTGCCGAGACCCGCAGCTTGAAGCACGAGCCTGCATGCCTCGGGTATTGTCATAAAGTAGCGTGTTATCTCGGGGTCTGTTACCGTGACGGGGCCACCGCTTTTTATCTGATTCTTAAAAAGAGGGATGACGCTGCCGTTTGAGCCGAGAACGTTACCGAATCGTACAGCCATGTATTTGGTGCCTTTGCTTATCTCTGCGTACAGGCGCACTATAAGCTCCGTTATACGCTTTGTTGCGCCCATAACGTTCGTGGGGTTTACCGCCTTATCGGTGGAAAGAAGCACGAACCTATCCGCATGGTATTTGTCGGCACATTTTACAACATTGAGAGTACCGAATACATTATTCTTGACCGCCTCTGCGGGGACAGTTTCCATAAGGGGAACATGCTTATGAGCCGCCGCATGGAATACGACTTCGGGCTTATAGCTTTCAAAAAGATATTCTATACATTTAATATCCCTTACCGAGCCTATCCTCACTTCCGCATTGAGTTTATCGCCGTATTTCGCTTCAAGTTCGTTTAAAAGCTCGTAGGCGTTGTTTTCATATATGTCGAATATGATCAGCTTCTTTGGTGAGAATTTCGCTATCTGCCTGCAAAGCTCCGAGCCG
>CAMOYW010000216.1 GCA_946630405.1 uncultured Clostridia bacterium
GCTTATAAAAAACAGCATTAAAGCAACTCCTATTCCTGCGAGAGAAAACACAAGAGCCGCAGACAAAGAATGAGCCGATACATATAAATACATTCCGACAGCAAGCAAAAGAACAAGCACAAACACAAGCCCTGCCGTATTTCCGATAGGTGCGGACGATGATATATTATCCATCATAAGAAGCATAAATACCAATGCAAACGTTGCAGCCCCTGCCACAAGCTGATTGTCGGTAAGTACGGAAACAAATATTCCCACGGCAATAAGAGAGCAAGCCATTAAGAAAAAGCCTAACATTCCCACCACGGTAAGCCCTATATCCATACCTTCGCTGTAATGAGCCAATAGTATCGGGAAAAGAGCGGTTATTGCCATTCCGATAAGGAAGAGGCAAATTGCGGCAAGAAATTTTCCTATTACCACCGACGTAACGCTTACAGGTGACGAATACAAAAGCTGATCCGTCTTTTGTCTTGCTTCCTCTGCAAAGGAACGCATGGTAAGCATAGGGATAAGTATCAAAAACATTATTAAAGAGCCCGAAAGAGCTTCGTTATAATTTCCGCTCTGCGCCACAAGATTTTGCGACACGAAAAAATATGCGGTTATCAGTACGAAAAAGCCGAGAAATACATATCCTGTTACTGTTGTAAAATATGTTCTGAGCTCTTTTTTAAATATCGCAAGCATCAGTTTTCCTCCTCGGTATCGGGATTTTCTTCAATTTTTTTGACCCCGTACTCATCCGCTTCGCCGCTTATTACCTTTAAAAATGCCTCTTCAAGAGTGGGAGATGCGCTCTTTACGGTAAGTACGGGTATCTCGAACTTTGCAAGGCGGTCAAACACTTCACGGCGTATATCCTTCCCGTCCTTCGCCGTCACTCTTATAAGCGGCTTGTCTCCGCCGGATACCTTAACTTCCGACACACATTCAAGGTCGGAAAGCAAGTCTATCGCTTTTTTATCTTCTCCCGCAACTTCAACGATAACACTCGACCCCTCAACATAACCCGTGAGTGCCTGTGTGGTATCACTTGCCACTATTTTTCCCTTGTTGATAATGATGACCCTGTCGCAAACGGCACTTACCTCACTTAATATATGTGAGCTGAGTATAACGGTATGCTTTTGGGCAAGCCTTTTGATAACGGAACGTATCTCTATTATCTGCTTAGGGTCAAGACCAACGGTAGGTTCATCGAGTATGAGCACATCGGGGAAGCCCACAAGTGCCTGCGCAAGCCCTACCCTTTGCCTGTAACCTTTGGAAAGATTTTTGCATATTCTGCCGTATACTTCGGTTATACCCGTAAGCACACATATTTCTTTGAGCATTTCCTCTCTGTCCGACTTTTTGACCTTTTTTATATCGCACACAAAGCCGAGATATTCCTTTACGGTCATATCTGCATATATCGGCGGTACATCGGGCATATAGCCGAGCTGTTTTTTTGCATTTATGGGATCTTCAAGTATTTCGTAGCCGTTTATCCTGACCGTTCCCGATGTTGAGGAAATAAAGCCCGTCATCATGTTCATTGTGGTGGTCTTACCCGCACCGTTTGGTCCCAAAAATCCGACTACCTCACCGTCATGCACGGTAAAGCTTATATCATCTACCGCCACATATGAACCGTATTTTTTTGTTAAATTCTTAACTTCAATCATAAAATATCATTTTCGGCATTTGGATCCTTGGAAAGAACATACATAAAGTAAAGGGATTTTGCAGCCTTTGCTCTTGTAAGTTCTGTCTTGGGTTCAAGCCTGTCTCCTACCTGCATTTTACCTCTTAAAATACCTTCTTCGCTCCTGATAAGTCCCAAATCATACGCTTTTCTGACCTTCTCGGCATATTTGGAGGTAACTGATGATGTGTCTTTTAACACTCCGAAGCCGACAAGGGGATAATACTGTGCTTCATCTCCAACAAGGTTCGGGTCATAATTAGGATCGTCGGGAGATATATTGCTTCCGTTAAAGTCGGTCATATATTTGGGCTTTTGCTTGTATTTTGCCGAATAAGCATCGTAATTGATACAAGCCATGACCTCTCTTGTAAGCGCTCCGTCGGAATAGTTAAATGTACTCTCGGGCACGGAATATATTTTAGCTATTGCCGAAATATACTCCTTAACGGTGATCTTCCCGTTGGGGTTGAAATTGCCCTCTACGTCCTTTTGCATAACTCCGAGTTGAAGCATTTTCTCGATTTGATTTCTGTAATATGCATTATCTCCCGTAAGGCAGTCTTTTGCAACTTCGGGATATACTTTCGACCAGTCTGAAGATGAGATCGCATCCTTTACATCATCCGTGAGAGCATTTGCGCAAGCTTCAAGTTCCTCATCGGTTTTTGAAAGCTTATAAAGGTCTGTAACGATTATCCTTGAATACTGCTTTGTAAGTGCCTCCTTCATGTGGGTACCGTCAACCTTATTTTGGGGATGCCCGTTTGCAAAGCTTCCCGTATTGGTCTTCCCGGGAGTTTCACCCGCTTCAAGGCTCATTACCACAGCCTCCGCACCTTTCACTCCGAGAGTATTAAGGTATTCCGTACCTTCCGTGTTAAGATCGATAAGCGGTACATCATTCTCGTTTGCAACAGCTTTCATAACATCAATAAAGTGCATATTATCCTTTGTGAAGCTGTTCGTATACACATAGTCATCGCCCTTATCTACGCTCACTCTCGTCATAGCGGTCACAAACACAGGCACCATGCCTCTTGCTCTTGCAGCGGGGATATAACATTCTTCAAGATATTTTCTGTACATTTCTTCCGTAGAACCCACACCGAAACGAGCGGTGGAATCAGCTATCTTTCCCTGATCTCCTCCCGTTTTTTCGTCGTTATGTGCGGACTGGATAAGTACCACATCTCCCTCGGCACCCGTCATCAAGAGATCGTTAAGTCTGCCCTCCTGATACATTTGCTTAACGGAGCGACCACCCATGGAATAATTGACCACATTAATCTTATCTTTATCAAAAAGCCTGTCAATAACCTGTCCCCAACCGCTCATGGGTGCTTCAACAAACTGATAGCTTTTAAGTGTGGAATCTCCCACCGTATAAAGCGTTGGCTTTGCTCCGGGAGCGTTATTGGCAACCGGAGTTACACTTATTTTTTGAAGTACAGCCTCTTTTCCGTATTTAAGCGGCTCAACCTCTATATCTATAAAATCTCTGCCGTTTGCATAGTTGAAACTCCAAACATCGTCATTCCATGTAGCTCTGTTTTTATTGGGTACAAGCTCAGCCGCATCCCAAAACTTGGTGCTTTCGATACGATAAGTCTGCATACCCGACACCGACACAGCAGCCGTTTCCTCGCCGTCTTTAACAG
>CAMOYW010000217.1 GCA_946630405.1 uncultured Clostridia bacterium
AGAATTATCCCTCGTGATCGGGGAACGCCGACTTGGATGAAAATACAGTATGGGGGTACATCATTTTCAATAAATAAGCGGTATTTATCGGCTTTTGTTTTTGAGGAAACACCGATCATTTCAAAACATAATGCGGCAATCGTGTAAATTACCGATAGTGGATTTAACTTAAAACAGATTGCTTCAAACAAATAAACTTTGATGTGACAGTAATTTATTTTCATCCCTTGATCTGCGTTCTTTTTGGAAAATATTATAGGAGGAAATAACCGTGATAGAAACTAAAAACTTAACTATGAGTTATTCGGATGTGAAGGCTCTTGAAAATGTGAACACTGCTATTTCGGATGGATCTATATTCGGGCTTGTGGGTACGAACGGAGCGGGTAAAAGCACGTTTTTAAAGCTGTGTGCGGGCATTTTGAGACCCGTTTCGGGCAGTGTGGAAGTGGACGGCTCACCCGTATTTGAAAACCCTGCGATAAAGGGCAATATTTTTTACATATCGGACGACCAGTACTATCCCGCCACATATACCCCCGTCGATCTTGTGAGCGAATACTCTTTGTATTATCCCAATATGAATAAAGAGCGGTTTTCGGCTCTTTGCCGCTCGTTTTCTTTGCCGACGGGAAGGAAGATAAATACATTTTCAAAGGGTATGAAAAAGCAGCTTTCGGTCATTCTTGGGATATGTTCGGGGTGTGAATATCTACTTTGTGACGAGACCTTTGACGGACTTGACCCCGTGATGAGGCAGGCTGTCAAAAGTCTGTTCGCTTCGGAGACCCAGGACAGAAAGCTTACTCCCGTGATAGCATCCCACAATTTAAGGGAACTTGAGGATATATGCGATCATGTCGGGCTTTTGTACAACGGCGGCATACTCTTTTCAAAGGAACTGGATGACCTTAAACTCAATATTCACAGGCTGCAGCTTGTACTTAACGAGGGTCAGTCAAAGGACGATCTTTTTACGCTTTTTAATGTTGCGAGCATAAGCGAGAGAGGGTCGCTCATTACTCTTACCGTCAGAGGCGACAGAGAGGAAACTCAAAAGAAGTTGGATGAATTAAAGCCTCTGTTCAGCGAGTTGATCGACCTGACTTTGGAGGAAATATTTATAAGCGAAACGGAGGTACTCGGCTATGACATCAAAAACATCATTAGCTAAATTAATGCTTTCGGACATGAGGCACCGTATTTGGATAGCTTGTCTATCCGCTATAATATTTTTGTTTGCACTTCCGATATCGGCTATACCCGTCACGCAGATGCTTGAACGCGAACTGTTGGATGAGAATGTTGTAAATGCCGTGGAAGGCGCTTCTGTCATACCGTCGGCTGATACGACAAATTACATCATGGATTTTTTGCTCAGAAGGAACATTTCCGTATGTATGCTAATGGCATTGGGTGCATGTTTGCTTGCGGTCCTGACATTTTCCTACTTGTTTTCAAGAAACAAGACGGATTACTATCATGCTTTACCCATCGTGAGAGAAAAACTCTTTTTTGTAAGGTTTTTTGATACGATATTGCTTTTTATTTTGCCCTACTATGTAATGACTCTTGCGGCTCTTGCAATACTTTCATCTTGCGTACCTCTTGGGTTCATGTTGCCTTTTGCGATAAAGGGTCTTATCATAAATACACTTTCGTTTTTTATGATGTATTCCGTTGCACTTGCTGCAGTAATGCTTACGGGGCAAATCGTCGTCGCATTTTTGGGAGTGGGGGTTTTCTTCTTTTATTTCCCTGTTCTCGGCATTATTTTGGGCATGATGCACGACACATATTTTAAAACATTTGCAGGCTCGATAGATGGAACGATATATGATAAAATACTTTATATATCTCCCGCAACAGTCTATTTTAAGCTCGTTTCGTCGGGTACGGGATCGGCTAAATATTGTGTGGTCGCACTTATAGTCGGTGTTGTATTTACGGCGCTTGCCTGCCTTTTGTACAAAAACAGGGCATCGGAAGCAAGTTCAAGGGCTATTGTATTTAACAGGGCAAAGCTTCCGATAAAGAGCGTACTTGTGATCATCGGCTCTCTTATTATGATGACTATGCTTAAAGCCATTACCGACTCCGAGATAGGTGCCGTGTTCGGCATTTTATTCGGTGCGTTGCTTACACATGCCATCATTGAGATAATATATGAATTTGATTTCAAAAGAGCATTTGCAAAACCTTTGCACCTTGTTATATTAAGTGTAATATGTGTATTAGTATACATAATATACGCATTTGATATTTTTGGGTATGATACTTTTATTCCTTCGGAAAGCAGTATAGCAAGTTGTTCGGTCATAAGCACAAGTCGCAACGACGTAATAAGGGATATGATAATTTCCCAAAAGCCCGAAATTCAAAACGGAAACATTGTGCTTACATACAAAACGGATGAAGAGATACTTTCGGAAATTAAACTTACCGACCCCCGGCCTGTTTTATCCATGGCGAAAAAGGGTATCGCACACCTTGATCCTAACGACGATGTTGATACCGACTATGATTTTACCGTAAGATATAAGCTTAAAGACGGAAGAAGCATAACAAGAGCGTATAACGGTGTTTATCCCGAAATGGAAGAGGATATTAAAAAAATATTTGAGTCCGACAGCTTTAAGCAGGCACTCATGCCCGCAGAGGATGACTATGTGGGAGTGAATTACCGCATTTTCGGCGAAAATCTGCACCTTTACGGCGAAAAGGACAAGACCGAAACAAATGCCCTTTTAGAAGCTTATAAGAAGGATTGGCAAAATATAGGTTACGATGATTATAAAAACGGACATATCGCTTGCTACCTTCAGTTTAAGTCCAAACAATATTCGGACCTTGTAAACAAAGCAAAGGAAGACGGCTATGTCGGAAACATTGTGAATTACGGCTATATACCCGTATATTCGGGATTTGAAAATACGATAGATATATTAAAAGGCGAATCCTTGCTCGTGGATGTACTTCCCACCGCCGATATGATCACACAAATAAATTTCTATTCCGATAAGGAAGGCGGCTATGTGACCTATACCGAAAAAGAAGATATTGAAAAAATCCTTCCCTACATAACTCATCCTTCGGCAGTTAAGCCCGATGATGAAGAAGACGTAAGCGTAACGGTAAGCTTGGATAGACTCCAACGAACTCTCGATTCCGTAAAGGGCAGATACGTCTATTCGGATGATGAGACCGAAGCGGAAAAAGTGCTGGATTATGTGATCAAAAGAGAGGACCTTAAAAAACTGGGTCTGTGAAATTTAAGGAAGCACTGATTAATTCGCTTGAAGCAGATTTGAGATAATGTCATTGCAGACAAGGAAAAGTCGCGAAGACAT
>CAMOYW010000218.1 GCA_946630405.1 uncultured Clostridia bacterium
ACATTAAAAATAACAAAACCTATTAATGTAGGAGGAACTTTTTCATACAAAAACGGTACATTAGATTTATATTCTGATATAATTGTTGGTGGTAATATTAACTATAATTCCAGTTCTTCTCAAAGCAGGCAATTAACTGTAAATTCATTTTTTTCAAGAATATGGCGAAATTTTAAAAGAGTTGTAGCATCCGGAGCACTTTCTGTAAGAAAGTCGATTTTCATGAATTTACGCATGGCGTAACTATCATAGATAGAATCCTCAACTCCCTCATCCGAAAGAGAAAACCATACTTGAAGATGATACATTCTAAGCATAGTTTCTATGTCACGAGGAGGTCGCCCTTGCTTGCTGTTATAGTAGTATGGACGAATAATCTCAACCCACTTTGAACAAGGAATAATATCTTCCGGCTGTTCAAGAAATTTTTCCTTTTTCGTTGTACGTTTTCTGTTTGAATACTCTATATCAGATAATGTAATTTGATTGTTTTTCATGCCGGTACCTCCACATCTTGATAGTTTTATTATATCAAATTATGAGGGTAATTGAAATAAAAAAACAAGATTTTATGTGAGTTTGAATATTAAATCAGTGTTTCCTTAGCAATTTTGTGATAAAATAAAAACAATAATTTATGGAAATACTGATTTTTTCATCCTTCAATCAGTGTTTACTTATAAATAATTATAATCTTAAAAAGGAGGATCAATACTTATGGAATATACTTTTTCTGCAATGCTGGAAAATTCGGCTCGGAATTTCGGGAATAAAACAGCCTTAACTTGTGACAATAAAATGAACTATAAAGAATTGTTGGACGCTTCGAGACGATGTGCGGACATACTTGTTGATGCAGGTTTAAAAAAAGGTGATAAGGTAGTTTTATGGGCTGTAAACGGAATTGATTGGCTTGTGGAATTTTTTGGCATTATTTTTGCCGGCGGAGTAGCCACCCTTATGAATTATGGCTTAAATGATGATGCCGTAACTCAGCTTTCAAAATTTGTAGATGCAAAATGGGCGATAATTGGCAGTAATAAAATATCGGCGATAGATCCCACTACGGCAGTACATGCTGTAGTAAAAGGTGGAGTGTCGGTAGACAATGTTTTCGGTGCCGATGAATTGTTTGAAAAATCGACCGATATTTCAAAAGAAATTGATATTGAGTCGTGCAGAAAAAGAGAAACATTTATTCAGCCTAAGGATACACAAGTTATAATATTTACCACGGGCACCACATCTATGCCCAAAGCTGTACAATTATCTTCTTTTTCAATTCTTAATGATGTAAACATTATCGAATCTGCTATCGAAGATTACATTACAAATACCGTCTGTGTGGGCTTGCCGTTTTTCCACAGTTTTGGGCTTGTTGTTGCAATACTGTGCATTAGTTACGGATTACATCTTTATATAATAAAAAAGATAATGGCTGAAAATATACTTGATATTGTATATCAAAACAAGATCGGAACTATTGCTACCGTCGGTTCGGTATGCAGTCGAATGTCGCAACTTCCCGGCTTTGAAGAAAAGGTCAAAGGCATTGTAAAAGCATGTGTGGTTGGAGGCGGGTTTACTACTCCAACGGAAATGATGCGTGTTGAAAATGTGCTTGGTGGGGGCAAAATGCTTAACGGTTACGGACAGACTGAATGTTCTCCCAGTATTTCCATTAACATCGGTACCGATTCTTTGGAAAAACGTGCCGTTTCTGTGGGAAGGATATTACCGGGGTTAGATGTGCGCATATGGCTCAAGTCGAAAGGGTTTGTCGGTACAAATGAGATAGGTGAGATAGTCGTTAAAGGTCCGATCGTTATGAACGGGTATCTTAATTTACCTGCCGAAATGCAACCTTTTGATGAAGACGGTTGGTTACATACCGGAGATCTCGGTATGATAAATGAAGATGGAATGCTTGTATTGGCTGGTCGTATTAAAGATATTATAATTCGTAACGGTGAAAATATTGCACCTTCGGAAATTGAAAAAGTATTGGCAGAGTACCCCAATGTTAAAGATGCAAAAGTAATGGGGGCACCACATCCCATTTGGGGAGAAAGCATTGAAGCATGTATAATACCCCAAAAATTGCCGCTTGATAAAAATGAAATCACCGCTTTTTTGAAAGAAAGGCTTGCTTCTTATAAAATCCCGTCGCATTACTTTACTTTTAATGCTTTTCCTTATAATACAAACGGCAAACTTGATGTTCGCAGCTTAAAAGTTAATATGCTTGAGGAACTGAGGAAGGTATTTATTGCAAATTCTCTTAATAAGGGTCTTAGAATAATAGAAATGAAGGTCGGTAACAGAACATATACGATAACGCCCGTATGTGATATGGTGCATGGCTTTGTGGAACAGCTTGCTTTTAGGGGCAGACAAGTCAGACGTATTCGTCTTGCGGTTGAAGAAATGCTTACCGAGCGTATTTCCAATGCCTACGATGCGCACGGTGAGATCAAATTGGAAGTTGTTTTAATGCCGCAGTGGCTCAGAATAAGTTTTACGGATTTCGGTAAGCCGTACCGTATAGATGACAGTGAGGCAACTATGAGTGCAAGGATCATACTTGCAAATGTTGATGCGTATAATGCTTATGTGGGAGAAAACGGAAGTTTTACAAGTAATCTGGATTGGCAGTATAACGAAAACTTTGACATAAACGAGTATCTTATCCATAATAATGAGAAGGGAGAAGCTTGAAAATTATAAGGGAAGGGTAGAAATGTTTAAAGAAGATTTAATAAAATTTTGTTTTCGTGCTGAAAGCCGTAATGTAAGGCGAAGCTGTTATCGTTATGTTTTTCCGCCTATGTTGGGTATGATATTTGCACAAATGGCACCCGTTGTGGATTGCATATGTGTTTCCGGAAGTATGGGTGAAGAGGCTCTCTCGGCAATAGGAGTTGTAGCACCGCTTGATTATGTGCTTAACATTATTTGCGCTCTTATAGGTATAGGATGCGGTGTGGTAGTTTCACGCTATTCGGGCGCGGGCGAAAAAGCAGTGGCGGCAAGGGTATTTACAAGGTCAATAATTGCACTTATATCAATATCTCTTATATTGAACGTGATCGGGATCGTTTTTATGGATCCGCTTCTAAAACTGCTTTGTGCCACACCCGAAAACATGGGATTTGCAAAAGAATATCTTTTTGTGATTTTATTTGGATGCGTATTTATGAATATCAATTTTGCCGGCGACTACATACTTGCCAATGACAATAATGAAATTCTCGCCGTTGCGGGAGATATTGTAAGTGCGGTGGTAAATGTTATAATCAGTTTTGTAGGTGTT
>CAMOYW010000219.1 GCA_946630405.1 uncultured Clostridia bacterium
CAACACCCGCTACGATGAGCAAGGTAGTACCGCCGAAGCCCATATTGATACCTGGTACCCATTCAAGTATAACGGGTACCATGGCAATAAGAGCATAGGCAAACGCACCTATAAGAGATATTCTGTCTACAACTCTCTGGATGAAATCAGAGGTAGGCTTACCGGGTCTGATACCGGGAACAAAACCGCCGCTCTTCTTCATATTTTCGGCAACCTCTACGGGGTTAAACGCAAAGCTTGTGTAGAAGAATGTAAACACAAATATAAGTACAACATAAAGTATAGCACCTACGGGATGTCTTGTGGAAAGCACGTTAGCCACCTTCGCAAGTGTAGTACTGTTTATAAGCTGATTAATGGTAGCGGGGAACTGAAGTATGGAAATCGCAAAGATGATACTCATTACGCCCGCAATGTTTACCTTGATAGGTATAAAGGAGTTGTTGCCACCCATGTAACGGGTGCCCACAAGCTTCTTAGAGTACTGAACGGGAATTCTTCTTTCACCGTCTTGTACAAATATAACAAATACCATTACCACAAGAAGTACAGCCAAAATAGCTATAACAGCTATCCAGCTCATTGCGCTACCTTCAGCGGCATAGGTATAAAGGCTCATAACGCCGTTCTTAAGTCCCGAAAGGATATTGGCAAAGATGATAAACGAAGCACCGTTTCCTATACCTACTTC
The DNA here is from genome assembly GCA_946630405.1 of uncultured Clostridia bacterium. Lineage (GTDB taxonomy): Bacteria > Bacillota > Clostridia > Lachnospirales > CAG-274 > UBA3680. Next base: position 692 of record CAMOYW010000219.1, read on the forward strand.
GGTGAGCTTTTCTCCGAGCCACATGATAAACACCGTACCACTCATCATTGTAATAAGTGCAACAATGTAAACATACCAGCCGGGATTTGTAAATGCGTTATGAATGGTGTAAACCTGACCTGCACCCTGTAAAAGTGCAAGGGCAACAGTCACTATTCTTGTGATCTGGGATATTTTCTTTCTTCCCGTTTCACCGTCTTTTTGCATCTCCTCAAGTGCGGGGATCGCAACCGTAAGGAGCTGCATGATGATGGATGATGTGATGTAAGGTCCGATACCCATAGCGAATATCGTTCCGTAGCTACCACCTGTGATAAGGCTGTAAAGAGTAGCATTATCACTGTTGTTTTGGAGCAAGTCCATATTAAGACCCGGCACGGGAATATGCGTGCCAAGTCTTACGATCACAAGAACAATAAGCATATTAAAGAGCTTAACTCTTGTTTCTTTAACCTTAAAAGCAGTTTTAAGTGTCTGAATCATATCAGATTACCTCTGCACTTCCGCCGGCAGCCTCGATCTTTTCTTTAGCTGCTTCACTGAAGTAATTAACCTTAACAGTAAGCTTCTTTGTGATTTCACCGTTTCCGAGAACCTTTACACCGTCACGAACGTGTGATACAAGACCCTTAGACTTTAAAGCATCTATATCAACTACTGCACCGTCCTCAAAAACTTCGTTCAAAAGAGAAACGTTAAGAGCGATTATCTCTTTTGAATTTCTGCATGTGAAGCCTCTCTTGGGTATTCTTCTGTAAAGAGGCATCTGACCACCCTCGAAGCCGGGTCTTACGCCACCGCCCGAACGAGCGTTCTGACCTTTGTGACCCTTGCCTGCGGTCTTACCGTTACCGGAGCCATGGCCTCTGCCTACACGCCAGCCTTTTGTCTTGGAACCTTCAGCGGGCTTTAAATCAGTTAAAACCATTTAAGACACCTCCTTTTATATTTCTTCAACCTTTACAAGGTGCCTAACCTGATTAAGCATACCTCTTATTGCGGGATTGTCCTGCTGCTCAACGCTTGTATTGGGCTTACGAAGTCCGAGAGCCTGAACAGTTTTCTTATGCTTGGGAAGAGCGCCTATGGTAGACTTTACTAATGTAATCTTTAACATTTCGTTCTCCTCCTTAACCTAAAATTTCTTCAACAGTCTTGCCTCTGAGTTTAGCAACCTTCTCGGGAGAAGTTCCGCTTGCAAGACCTGCTATTGTAGCATTAACTACGTTTCTCTTGTTTCTTGAGCCTAAGGACTTGGTTCTGATGTTTCTGATACCTGCAAGCTCAAGTACGGCTCTTGCGGGGCCGCCTGCTATGATACCGGTACCTTCGGGAGCAGGCTTAAGAAGCACATGGCTTCCGCCAAACCAGCCGTCGATCTGATGGTAGATAGAACCTGCTTCATTTCTGTCAACATAAATGAGGTTCTTCATAGCATCGTCTTTACCCTTGCGGATAGCATCGGGAATTTCGGTAGCCTTACCAAGACCTACACCTACATAGCCGTTACCGTCACCTACAACCACAAGAGCTGCAAAACGATATGTACGACCACCCTTAACAACCTTAGTTACTCTTTTTATGGTTACGACATTGTCGCTTAAATCAAGTGTGCTGGGATCTATTTTCTTAACCACGACTTTTCCTCCTTATCAGAACTTTAAGCCTGCTTCTCTGGCAGCATCGGCTAATGCCTGAACCTTGCCATGATAAACAAATCCGCCTCTGTCAAATACAACAGTGTCAATTCCCTTATCGAGAGCCTTCTTAGCTATAGCCTCACCAACAACCTTAGCAGCCTCAACATCATTTGTATGCTCAAGCTTAGCCTTGATATCCTTTTCTACGGTAGAGGCTGCAACAAGTGTATTGCCTACAGTATCGTCAATTATCTGTGCATATATATGCATATTGGATCTGAATACCGCTAATCTGGGCCTTTGTGCCGTGCCCGAAATATTATTGCGAAGTCTGAAATGACGCTTATTTCTGGCAGCCGCACGAGATGGCTTTCTAATCATTGCAATTTACCTCCCTGATTACTTCTTACCGGTCTTGCCGACCTTACGCCTAATAGTTTCTGTGGTATATTTAATACCCTTGCCCTTATAAGGCTCGGGAGCTCTTTTTGTTCTGATCTCTGCCGCAAACTGACCAACTTTTTCTTTATCGATACCGCTTACAGTGATCTTATTACCATCAACCTTAGTTTCAATACCCTCGGGATCTTCCATCTCTACGGGATGAGAGTAACCGAGTGTAAGTGTAAGCTTCTTGCCGCTCTTTGCAGCTCTGTAGCCGACACCGTTTATTTCAAGCTCTTTTGTATAACCGTTTGTTACACCCTCGATCATATTTGCAACAAGAGTTCTTGTCAAACCGTGAAGAGCCTTGTTTCTCTTTAAGTCGTTGGGTCTTGTAACCACAACTTCACCTGCGTTGACTTCAACATTCATCTCGTCAACAAGCTTACGTGTAAGAGTACCCTTGGGGCCCTTTACCGTAATAACATTACCATCCTCGAGCTTTACATCTACGCCGGCAGGGATGACAACAGGTAATTTACCTATACGTGACATTTTGTCTCCTCCTGAAACATAACTTAGATTTTCGGA
>CAMOYW010000220.1 GCA_946630405.1 uncultured Clostridia bacterium
TGGGAAAATATTCAAAAAGAGCTTGACAACAGATTCAAGGCGACGGGACATGAGAATGTGTACATGCCCATGTTCATACCCGAAAGCCTTTTACAAAAGGAAAAAGACCATGTTGAGGGGTTTGCTCCCGAGGTTGCGTGGGTGACACACGGCGGCGGAGAAAAGCTTCAGGAAAGACTTTGCGTCAGACCTACATCCGAGACCCTTTTCTGCGACCATTATGCAAAGGTGGTGCAGTCTTACAGAGACCTTCCCAAGCTTTACAATCAGTGGTGCTCGGTCGTAAGATGGGAAAAGACCACAAGACCTTTCCTCAGGACCATGGAATTTTTATGGCAGGAAGGACATACGGCACACGCAACGGCTGAGGAGGCTCAGGAAGAGACCGAGAGAATGCTTAACGTGTATGCCGAGTTCTGCGAAAATGTGCTTGCCATACCCGTTATAAAGGGAAGAAAGACGGATAAGGAAAAGTTTGCGGGTGCAGAGGCTACATACACCATAGAGAGCCTTATGCACGACGGAAAGGCGCTCCAGACGGGTACGTCGCATAATTTCGGTGACGGCTTTGCAAGAGCCTACGACATACAGTACACCGATAAAAACAATAAGCTTCAATATGTTCATCAGACAAGCTGGGGTGTTACCACAAGGCTTATAGGCGCACTTATAATGGTACACAGCGATGATAACGGCTTGGTGCTTCCTCCCGTGGTAGCACCCACACAGGTCGTCATCGTTCCCATAGCACAGAAGAAGGAAGGCGTGCTTGACAAAGCGTTTGAACTTAAAGAGAGACTTTCCAAGGTGGCAAGGGTCAAACTTGACGACAGCGACCGCTCTCCCGGCTGGAAATTCAGCGAATATGAGATGAGAGGTATACCCGTAAGAGTCGAGATAGGTCCCAAGGATATCGAGCAGAATCAGTGCGTGCTTTGCCGCAGAGATACGGGCGACAAGGTGACGGTAAGCCTTGATAACCTTGAAGAGGCAGTATCGGATGCTCTTAAGTCGATGCAAAAAGAAATGCTTGAAAGAGCAAGACAGCACCGTGACTCACATACCTACGAAGCAAAGGATATGGCTGAATTTGCCGATACCGTAAAGAATAAGCCGGGCTTTGTTAAGGCTATGTGGTGCGGAGATGAGGCTTGTGAACTTAAAATAAAGGAAGAAACGGGTGCAACATCCCGTTGTATGCCGTTTGAGCAGGAACATATATCCGACAAGTGCGTTTGCTGCGGTAAACCTGCAAAGAAAATGGTTATTTGGGGTAAAGCATACTGATATTTTATGAGTATATCGACTGTTAAAAATTTATTTTTTGATATTAAAAACGCCGAAAAGTCGAACGGCGGATTTTACCTGAAACGCCCTCTTTTAAAGGGGGCTTTTTCGCTATTCAATTTTCTTATAAGGCTTGGACTGCTTTTTTGCGGAAGCCTATGTGTGGCAGTATGTGTGCTTTCATCTCTCGGAGTGCCGTATGGGCTTAAAAGCCTTGCGCTTGCCGTGGGAGTGGCAAGTGTTGTGTTTGGCGTGCTTTCGCTCAGCATATTTACACGGGTAATAATGTATGCGGTGATGTTTGTGTTTTCCTATACCGCTTTTACGGAATACAGGCAGATACTTAAGCCGGGACTTATGTATATAGGAAACTTTGTATATGAGGCGATAAGAGCGGATCTTAATTTGCCCGTTGTGGACGGATTTGATGCGGGTGCAGGCGGCAGTGGAATGGCTGAGGTCATGATCCTGTACTGTGCGGTGCTTCTGACCATGGTTTTGGCAGTGGTGATAGTGAGATACTGTTCGGTGCTTTGTTATCTTGTTGCTGTGGTGGGCGCAGGCGGAATATCGTCTTACTTCGGCACAAATGTGGACCATAGGGCGGCGGTCGGCTGTGTTTGCGTTCTTTTTGCCATGTTTTTTATAAAGCTTTCGGGCATAACGGGCGCAAGGCTCGGAAAAGGCATGAAATACAAAAATGCTTCTTTTGCATATACTCGCTCCGACGGGCTGTACATGTTATTTTGCGTTCTGACGGCTGTATTTATCGGCTCTTTGGGTTTGCACTTCGGCTCGGGCTTAGCCTATAAGGGGGAGGAAACGAAATTTGCAAAAGAAAGCAAATATTTTTTGCGAGATACCGCTTCGAGACTTCTTTTAAGATACAAGCACAATATTTTGCTTGACGGTGTAAACGCAGGTCAGCTCGGATTTTTGGGAGATATAAAGCCGAGCTTCGGTGCAGTGTTTGAGGTGGAGACCGTACCCATAGAAGAAGGAAAACTTTTTCTTAAAAACTACACCGGCAGTACATACGAATACCGTTCAAATAGTTGGAAACAGACCGATTACAAAAACGAAACCGAATTTGCCGCACAAGCCGAAAGCCTAAAAAACGACGGAGAGAAACACGAGATAGATATTAAACTTGTGGGCACGGGCATAAAACAGGAGCTTCCTTTACCGTATTACACACCGCTTTCGGAAAATCCAGATATTACTTACGTAGACGACAATAACCTTTCGCACACCCTCGAAAAGGAAGAAAAAGAGACCGTCGTATATTACACGGGTGAGCCGAAAGTCGAAACTTCTCCCGAATACAACGAGCTTCTTCAAACCGTTTATCTTGCGATAGATAAAGAAAATAAAGAGGTCATCGACAAATTACTTGCCGAAAACGACATAACGGCGGAAAATATAGACGAAAAGCTTGCCGATTTTTTTGCCGATAATTACACATACGATCTTCAAGACGGTGATGTGCCGTTCGGAAAGGATTTTGTAAATTATTTCTTGACGGAAAGCAAAATGGGAGGCTACGCCCATTTCGCAAGCGCCGCAGTGCTTATGTACAGAAGTGTAGGCATACCCGCAAGATATACGGGCGGATATGCCGTGGAAGCCGAAAAGCTTGCGGCGACCTATGATTTAAAAAGTGAAAGATCAAAAACGGGTGTGAGCAGGGCAGAGTATTACAGCTGGGTCGAGGTGTACGACGAGCAAAAGGGATGGCAGGTAAGAGACGTATCTCCCGCCCCGAGCCTTGCGGAACTTAAAGAAAGCTACTCCGACAACAAAGAGGAACAAGAAGCACAAAAGAGCGTGTCCGACGTGGCGACGGATATAAAGAATTATTCGGATGAACTTGCGGACAAGGGTATAAGCTACGCCGAAGGACTTAAAGAGAAAGCTAAAATAGTGGCGGTCGTGTTTGCTGTGCTTGCGATGATCGCTGTCATTATAGGTTTAAACAAAAGGAAAGTTGCAAGGGCGATAGCTTTTGTGTTTTC
>CAMOYW010000221.1 GCA_946630405.1 uncultured Clostridia bacterium
AATGTAAAAAACACATTCCCAAACTGTAAGTATTTAATGATAGGGTAATATTATAAAGAAAAAAAGTTTTCTTTAAAGGGGGTGTAAAAAAACTTATTTTTTACACCCCCTTATATTATCGTGTTTTATTCACATACAAATTCCTTTACTTCCTTGGGAAGTTCGGAAGGTGCTTTGTTGGCGGCTACTATGAAATCAACGCCGTACTTTTCACTCATAGCCTTAAAGCGGTTCAAAAGTCTGATAAAATCTTCGTCTCCGAGTTCTTTAACGATCTTAAACACTCCGTCCACATATACCTGTTTAATATCGTTATTCTGTGAAAAAATGCCGTAGATAAAGCCTACAAGCTCTCTGTAATTAACGAGAGGGAATTCGTTTACCTCTACTAAACGAATGTTGTGCTTTAAGTCGAACATAGGTCTGTTGTCGTCGTCGATGTATACAACATCTCCTCCGCAATTGTCGATGGCTTCGTTTGCCATAGCGATGAGCATTTTGGTTTTTCCTTCACCTTTTTCGCTTGCATACAATTTAACCATGTTGATCTCCTCCTTTATGTATATGATTTGTTAAAAAGTCTGAAACCTTTTTGCGGTAAATTATAGCTTTTATAAATATAAAAGAATAAATTACCGTTCCTCTTGTGCTTATTATACTAAAAAAGCAAAGAAATAACAACCCTTTTTTATGAATTTTTTAAAGAAAATAAAAAACCCCGTGTAAAAACACGGAGCATGGTTTTATATTTAAGATCCGAATCAAACCTCGAAGAAACTGTCGTCAGAACCTTCGCCGTTGAATACATAATAGCATCTATTCTCTTCGGGCTTTAAGTAAAGGTCAACTGTGTTAAGATCCTTAACTTTGTTTCCGCTTGTTTTCCAAATTTCCTTAGCATAGTCAAGGATTTGGTTTGTGTCGAAATCTTTGCCGTTGAATTGAACAAATAAATTACTCTTCAAAATACTGATCCCCTTTCATAAGATTATCATTAAATTACATTTATGGTTGCAACATTGTGCAAAAGCCTTGGTGGGCTTGAACAGGGGTGGAAGGAATCGAACCCTCGCTAAAGGTTTTGGAGACCTCTGTCATACCATTTGACCACACCCCTAAAAACTATGTAATTCTACCATATTTGGATTTTTTAGTCAAGTAATTTTTAAAAGTTTATGAATATTTGTGGGAAATTGTCTATATTTTGTCAATTTATTGTGTAAAAATAATAATGAGCAGCAGCAACTGTGACAAAATGGTGAATAATTGATGCGTTAAATGGAAAGGGCTCTTGGAAAGAATAAGGGGTTAAGACGGGAGGCTAATGCTTTCAAACATTGCACTGTCAATATTATGACACACAAAAAATTTATATTTATACTGCGTTTTGCATAAATTCCTTTACAATCTATGATTTTTATAGTATAATTAGACTATATTAATGGGCGAAATATGAAGGAGGTGATACTATGGATAAGCTTGCTTTGGCTGAAAATTTCGAGGATATATTTGAGTCGTTTTCAAGTACGGGTGACGGAAAGTATGTTTTTATATGCGACATTCCTCGTGATTATTCAATTTGGTCAAAGGATGCGGTAGATTACTTCGGGCTTCCTTCAAATAAAATGAGAGGGGCGGGCGAGATATGGCAAGAGCATATTGAACCCGAAAGCAGAGAGTTTTACGCAAAATTGCTCAATGATGTGTTTATCGGTAAATCTAATACATTTGATCTTGTATACAGAGCAAAAAACAAATACGATAAATATGTGACCTGCTCGGGAAAAGGCAAACTCATAAGAGATGCGGACGGAAATCCCAGATTTTTTGCAGGGAGTATAGTAAACCACGAGATGGGCGATACGGTAGATCCCGTTACGGGTTTATATTCAAGAAGCAACCTTATGACGCTTCTGCGAGAATACAGGCTTGAAAAGCGTAGATATTATCTGCTTATCACAGGTATCAGGAATTTCTTTGACATTAATTCAACATACGGATATTCCTTTGGTAACAAAGTTCTTAAAGAAATAGCAGAAAAACTTCTTTTATATAAAAAAGGCGGAAATGTCTTTCGTGCGGACGGCACGAAAATGGTCATTCTTATGGGGGCGAACAATCACACCCTTGAGGATGTGCGTGACAGCTTTGAAAAGATAAAAGATCATCTTCAGCATAAGCTTGTAGTGGATAATGTTCACATAGTTATAGATGTTGCGGGAAGCATACTTGTGGTAAACGATTTAAGTAAGGACGATAGTACGGTTTACAACAGCGCTATATATGCTTTGACTCACTCCAAGGAAGAGAATCTCAGTACCGCATATATCCTTGACAACAGTATATTTGATGAAAATACCAAACGCATAGAGGTGCTTACGGCAGTCAGAAATTCCATAACGGACAATTTCAAAGGATTTTATCTTTGCTATCAGCCTATTGTAAGTGCCAAAAGTGATAAAGTGGTCGGTATGGAGGCACTTATAAGGTGGAAGGATGAAAAGTTTGGCTCTGTTTCTCCCAACAACTTCATACCGTGGCTTGAGAGAGATCCCGTATTTTATGAGCTTGGGAACTGGATACTTCGCACGGCGATGACAGATACAAAGCCCATAGTTAAAAAATATCCCGATTTCAAGGTAAACGTCAATCTTGCCTATCCTCAGCTTCAAAGAGTTGAATTTAAGGCGAATCTTGATGCCATTGTTAAGGAACTTGATTTCCCTGCGGATAATTTAAAGCTTGAACTTACCGAAAGATGTAAGATGATAGATATAGATACCTTGCGTGAAGATATGATATTCTTTAAAACGAGAGGGTTCCAAACTGCTCTTGACGATTTCGGTACGGGTTATTCGGCTCTCAATCTTCTGACGGAGCTTCCTATAGACCAAGTCAAGATCGACAGAAGTTTTATTATGGATATCCAAAAGGATATTCCCAAGCAAAGTCTTCTTCGCGCAATTACAAGCTGTGCATTTGAACTTGGGAAAACCGTATGTATAGAAGGTATAGAAACGGCAGAGATAAGGGATTATCTTAAAACCAACTTTAATGTGGACAGCTTCCAGGGTTACTACTATTCAAAGCCCATTACGATAGACGAGTTTAACAAATTTATCGAAGGAGAAAGCGATGAGTGATGTAAATACGGTACTTGAAATATCGGATGATGTTATTGCAAAAATAGCACGTACCTCGGCTTGTGAGGTTGAAGGTGTTGCCGGTGTGACAAGTACGAGCGGATTTATAGACAAAATATCAAAAAAGGTGTATAATAAGGGAGTTCACATCGAAAGAAC
>CAMOYW010000222.1 GCA_946630405.1 uncultured Clostridia bacterium
AGGATAAATGAGCTTGATTCGGGTCATAATCTCAGAGAGCAGTATATACGTGCTTTGAGGCTCGGTTCCGACACGGGAAATATTTATTCGCGTACTTTGAAAAGCGAAATACGCCGTGCTTTTTATATGGCAGGGGAGGTCGACCTCGATGAATAAAAGGGTAATGCTTTTTATAGTTGAGGGGCAGACCGATATGGTCAGCCTTGAAGGTGTGTTTCATAATCTTTATGCCGATAGAAGCGTTGAATTTGATGTGATACACGGTGACATTTTGCAGGAGCTTAACGAAGGTGAAAGCGTTGAGGAAAATGTCAGAGAAAGGGTGGAAAGGTATATGAGGCTGTACTATCTCAGTACCGAAGATATGTACGGCATAGTTCACATTGTAGACACGGACGGAGCGTTCATCCCTTCCGACAGGGTAATGTACTCACAAAATGAAAAGGTCCATTATTATGAAAACAGGATCCTTTCAAGCCATGCAGATCAAATAATTAAAAGAAACAAGCAAAAAAGAGAGTGTATAAAAAGACTTGTGGAACTTGACAGTATAGACGGAATAAACTACGGTGTATATTACTTTTCCAGAAATTTGGAACATGTGCTTCACAACAGAGGAGAGCACCTTCAAAACAGAGAAAAGTGCCGTCTTGCCTATGAATTTTCTGATAGGTACAAAGACGACACCGAAGGTTTTTTGTCTTTTATAAGTAATGAGACAATAGCCGTAAACCAGCCTTATAAGCTGTCGTGGGCTTTTATATTCAGCAGGTGCAATTCTCTTAAAAGATATACAAACATACAGCTTGTTTTTGAAGAATTTATTTGTCAAGAGAAGCAAGAGCAAAAAGCACCGCCGCAGGTACAATAAAAGCAAGCAATAAAGATAGCAAAGTGCTCAAATGCACGAGGAAAGTAAGTATGGCAAAAAGGGTAAAGGGGAAGGCAAATAAAGCGGTGAGTATTATTACGACCGTTTTGCCGAAACCTCCCTTTACGGAAAAATACTCCGTTGCCGCACCGACAGCCAGGCAAATAATTATACAAGGTAATAGTTTTACTTTGAAAGCGCTTAATGTTATAAGAAGCGCAACGGGCATTAAAAGCCCTATGACTGCATTTAACGGAAGTTGTTGCCTTGTCTGTTTTGCAAGTTTTGTCCTGCATTTTTCGATATAGATCGAAGAATCCTTATAATCCCGTATTTTACCAAATGATTGAAGAGCTCTTTGTGTATCCCCGCCGGAATAACTTTTTTTGGCTGAAATATAGAGCTTTAAACGCTTACATTCATCTATCCCGTTTTTTGCTCTTGTTTGAACGAGCTGTTTAAGCTCTTCGGGCAGAGATGAAGTTCTTAATGCGTTTGTGTACAGCATCATAGCCTCGCCCGTTTGCTTTAGGTCGATATCTTCTTTGGATAAAAGGATATCGGCTTTTTTAATGTCCTCAAGTTCACGAATTTGGTTGTAGTTCGGACATACTTCGGCTATGGGGATGAAAGTACCGCATCCGGGGCAACTCAGTCCGCTGGCTGCAAAATCAAGTATGAGTTCTTTATTACAATTTTTGCAATTCATGATTTTTCTTATTCTTATTAATAAATTTTTTATATTCTGCTTTAACTTTTTTAATATCTTCGCCGTCTATGTAAAATGCTTTCGCAGCAAGACCTATTCCTCTTGTGCCGAGTCCCGCAACTCCCGCGCTTATGGCAGTTCCGCCTACGGGAACGAATTTTACAAGAGTTCTTGCTATTTCTCTTAAGCCCAGTGCGGCTCCTCCGAGACCTCCGAAGCTTGTTATAAATGCTTTTGCTCCTTCGATATCAAGTTCTATACCGCCGAGGAGGGCGATTATGGTTACAAGAATGGCTTGAAGGGTTGTAAGCACGATAATATCGGCTATAGGTATAGGGGTAAAGGCTACGGTCGCGGCAAATGTTGAAAAGGCGTTTATGTAGTGCATTGCCGTTTTGTTTATAAGTTCGTCCTGTTTAAGTGCCATACGAAGTCCCATTTTTGCCTCAAAGTCACAAACATTGGCTTCAAGCACGTCAAGAAGCTCGTTTATTCGGTAGCGCCCGTCAAAACCTATTTGAAGTGCGTCTTTGTCGGAGTCGGGCAAATTGTTGATATTTTCGGCACTTACGGCTATACCGTCGGAAGTTTGCCATTCCATGTATGAAGAGACGGCAATTATCTCGTTTATTTTCAATCCTCGGTTTATTATGATGCCCTTATAGTACTTTATTATGGATTCGATGTTATTTATCTTGATATCCGAATATTCGCTCGGAAGTTTTTCTCTGCTCGGCTGTGCTTCGTCTGCTTTGTTCAGCACAACGATAACGGGAAGCTCTACATGGTGAACTCTTTCAAAGTTTTTCTTTATAACCTTTACAAGGTCCACATCTTCGTTTATATCATCTCTTCTTGAACAGCTCAGCATAAATAACAGAGCGTCGGGAATAAATGAATTAACGTCTTCCACAAGCACGCTTTCGGCACTTCCGTCGCCCGTAGCTATCGTTTCGGCTGTGCCTCTTGTATCCATTATTTCAAGTAAGCCTCTTTCTCCGTCTTTGCATATATAGGTGCTTGCGCCCGATGTACAGCTTTCCACATCGCTGACTTCAGCCACGTACCCCGAGCAAAGGGCGTTTATAAGTGAGCTTTTTCCCATACCCGTTCTTCCGACGATAAGAAGTCTCGGAAGTCGTCTGCTTTCCACACCTTCCATAAGTTCACGCAGGTCGTTGTTACCAAGCAGGAGAGAACGCAAAGAGTCTTTAAGCTTTTGAGGAACAGACTTGGGAAGTCTGTCTATTATATCTTCAAGCTTGAAGTAAAAGCCTTTTATGAGTTCAAGTCTCTTTTCAAGTGTCATTTTGTTTTTCAAGGTATCACCGCCCTTTTTAATGATATGTTATCATTATACAGCAATGTTTGTGTTTATGCAATGATTATATTCAATATTAACAAATCCTTAACAATAATCCGTGTCAAAATACTTGCATTTTTTTTGTAAATACAGTATAATAACTTTGATTGTGAGCGAAAATGAATGATTGGATGTGAGATAATGAAAAACTTAAACGAAACTCAAAAATTGACAGGGTTAAGAGAGGCGCTCAAAGATGTCAGAATAGGCGTTGATGATGACAGAAATGCCGTAAATGCCACAATTGCCGAAGTTTATGAGGCGCTTAGGGAAAAGGGCTATAATCCCGTAAATCAGATAGTGGGATATATCATTTCGGGCGACCCTACATATATCACAAGCTATAAAGATGC
>CAMOYW010000223.1 GCA_946630405.1 uncultured Clostridia bacterium
CAATTAAAAAGGACCGCATTTGCGATCCTTTTCTTTAATTCACTTTAGAAGATTTGGCATATTCGGTAGCTCTTGATTCTCTGATAAGGCTTACCTTAATGTTACCGGGATATTCAAGCTCGTTTTCTATCTTCTTAGCTATATCCCTCGCCAAAACAACCAATCCATCATCCGAGACCTTCTCGGGTACTATCATAACTCGCAACTCTCTGCCTGCTTGAATTGCGAACGATTTTTCAACTCCATCAAAAGTATCCGCTATCGCTTCAAGCGACTGCAGACGCTTAATATATGTTTCAAGCGTTTCTTTTCTTGCTCCCGGTCTTGCCGCTGAAATAGCATCGGCAGCCTGTACAAGAACCGCTATAATACTTTGTGGCTCAACATCACCGTGATGTGCTTCCACTGCGTTTATAACCATAGGCGACTCTTTGTACTTCTTACAAAGCTGTACACCTAATTCAATGTGAGTTCCTTCAACATCGTGATCGATTGATTTACCTATATCGTGCAGGAGACCTGCTCTTTTGGCAAGCGTTACATCCTCTCCAAGCTCGGCAGCCATGATACCGCAAAGGTAGCTGACTTCAATAGAATGTTGCAAAACATTCTGTCCATAGCTTGTTCTGAACTTCATTTTTCCGAGTAATCTTATAAGCTCGGGATGAAGACCGTGAACGCCTGTTTCATAAGAAGCCGCTTCACCTTCCTCGCGGATGGAATTCTCGACCTCTTTTCTTGCCTTATCGACCATTTCTTCTATCCTTGCGGGATGAACTCTTCCGTCGATAATAAGCCTTTCAAGGGCAATACGTGCAATTTCTCGTTTCATTGCATCAAAGCCCGATAATATAACCGCCTCGGGAGTGTCATCAATTATAAAATTGATACCTGTAAGTTGCTCAAGGGTACGAATGTTTCTTCCCTCTCTGCCTATGATCCTTCCCTTCATTTCATCGTTAGGGAGATTTACAACGGAAACGGTCGTCTCCGCCACATGATCGGCAGCACATCTCTGAATTGCGGATGCTACGATCTCTTTAGCCTTTTTATCGGCTGTTCTCTTTGCTTCCGCTTCTGCCTCTTTGATTATTACGGCAGTTTCATGGGTTACTTCATCCTTGACCGTAGCAAGTATTATATCCTTTGCCTGGTCGGTTGAAAGTCCGGAAATCCTTTCAAGCTCGGTCAATTGCTTGATTTTAAACTCTTCTGCCTGCTTGCGTGTAGCTTCAGCCTGTTCAAGCTTGGCGTTGAGTTGATCTTCCTTTTTTTCAAGAGAGGCAGATTTTTTGTCTATCTGATCCTCTTTTTGAGCAATTCGCTTTTCAAGACGCTGAACTTCGTTCTTGCGCTCCTTACACTCCTTATCCACTTCGTTTTTGGTTTTTATAGCCTCTTCTTTAGCGTTAAGCTCAGCCTCTTTGCGAATGGCTTCCGCTTCCTTCTTAGCCTCAAGCTTGATACTTTCGGCTTCACGCTCGGCAGACCCTATTGCCGCCTCGGCAAATTTCTTTCTTACTCTTTGCCCGAGTAAAAAACCAACGAAAAACAAACCAACGGCGATGATAAAACAAACAACAATCACTAAAATTGTGTTCACCTAAACACCTCCATATATTAATTTGTCAAGGTACAATACGCATTAAAGGGCACCTCTAAAAACTATGAGTCATAATTTTTAGAGGTAACCTAAGGCACTCTGCAGCGATGAGAGTAACCACGATGTGAAATGTGTTAAGGCGGACACATATCAGGCATCGATAATGCGTTCGAAGCACAGAGGTATGCACAAGCCTCTGCACCGACTTTAACAGTATTATAATATAACTTTTTTAATAAAATGTCAAGGAAAAGAAGAAAAACAAGACGAATTCCTTCGCCTTGTCAACTAAAGGCATATTATTCCAATTCAAATTTTACTCTCACATCTCCCGCTCCGAGAGTCTCCGTAAGCTCCGATGTGTCATCGATATGCCCTACCCTCGTATAACTGTAAGGTGTATCAAAACTCTTGTAAAATATGACCATACAGTTATCACCAAAAAGCATGATATCGCCCTTATTTATATGTCCAATATTTTCGGGAACGTGCGGTAAAGGCTCATCTAAATAGCAATACTTTTCGTTACCGTTCAGCTCCGACATTTCAAGTGTCAGCGACATCTCTTTTTGCAACGCTTCTACGGTAGCATTGTTCTCCAGTTCAACCGTAAATCGTTTGTTTCCTATCATTATCAACATTCCCTTATTCTGCTCATCATTATTTTTTTCGGTATCGCCTACTTCCAAGCGTACCGATCCATCTTCTGTCCCCTTAACCTCGGAACTTGCAGTTTCGCTTATTACAGCGTTTTCGGTTTTATTATCCGTATAGCTTTCACACGCCGTCAAAGCAAAAGATGAAGCAAGAGCCGCAATAATTATAAATTTTACCATAGTTTCACCATACAAATATCCCGTTTACTTTAAATACTCCTTATAGAACTCTTCAAGCTTATCGAAGGGGATAACTTTATTCTCTCCACCGTCATACAGATCGGTATGAGTTGCTCCTTCTATAACAAGAAGTTTTTTATTGTCCGTAAACTTATTGTTTTTTATCATATTTTCGTAGGCATCTTTTCCGAAATAGAACGAATGTGCCTTATCTCCGTGCATTATCATAACAGCCGAACGTATTTCATTGCTGTATTGCAAAATCGGCATATTCATAAACGAAATACATCCCGTTACATTCCAGCCTCCGTTTGAATTTAAAGAACGGGGGTGATAACCTCTTTGTGTCTTATAGTAGTCATAATAATCCTTTACAAAATACGGTGCATCCTCGGGCAAAGGATTGACTACACCGCCGCCAAGTTCGTATTCCCCTTTGGCATAATCTTTGGTACGCTGATTGTTAAGTGCGACCTTTTTAGCATATCTTTGCTCTTCGCTGTCCTCACTGTCAAAATAACCCTTAGCGTTTACTCTCGTCATATCGTACATGGTAGATGCAACGGTAGCCTTTATACGTGTATCGAGTGCCGCTGCGTTCACAGCCAAACCTCCCCACCCGCATATTCCGAGTATACCTATCCTATTAATGTCAACATTTTCACAGGCCGAAAGAAAATCGACAGCCACCGAAAAATCCTCGGTATTTATATCGGGGGATGCCATATATCGAGGCTGACCTCTGCTTTCTCCCGTAAACGACGGATCAAAAGCCACAGTCAAAAACCCACGCTCCGCAAGAGTTTGGGCATACAAACCGCTGCATTGTTCCTTTACGGCT
>CAMOYW010000224.1 GCA_946630405.1 uncultured Clostridia bacterium
ACTATGGGGTATACTCTCATACCGAATTCGTCATATACCTCCTGCACTGCGGATTTTTCGCTTTTTCCCTTTTCCATCCTGTCTACGGATATGATAACGCCTACCACATCTACATCCGCTGCGGCTTTAAGTACGGGAAGGGTCTCTCTTATGGCTGTACCTGCCGTTATGACATCTTCTATTATCACAACTTTGTCGCCGTCTTTAAGCTTGTGACCTACTATCACACCGCCTTCACCGTGATCTTTTGCTTCCTTGCGGTTAAACGCATAGTTGAAGGACTTTCCCATTTCGCTGTATGCGGCGATTGCCACGCTTACACAAAGGGGGATACCTTTGTATGCGGGTCCGAAAAGGACATCTGCTTCAATGCCGTGCTCGGCAAGGGTCTGCACATAGAATTCACCGAGCTTTGTAATGTGCTCTCCCGTTCTGTAATTGCCCGTATTGATGAAATAGGGGGCTTTTCTGCCGCTTTTTAATGTAAATTCGCCGAATGTGAGCACTCCCGCATCACACATAAATTTGATAAAATCTTTCTTGTAGCTCATAATTCCCTCCAAAACAAAAGGGAAGCATCGGCTCCCCTTTATAGAATCAGCCGTTTACACGACCTAAATATTCACCTGTTCTTGTGTCTACCTTTATAACTTCACCCTCGTTGATAAATAAGGGAACATTAACGGTAGCACCCGTTTCAACGGTAGCGGGCTTCGTAGCACCTGTAGCGGTATCGCCCTTGAATCCGGGCTCGGTAGCGGTGATAGTAAGCTCGACCTGAAGGGGAGGCTCAACACCGAATACATTGCCGTTGTAGCTAAGGATCTTAACTACCTCGTTTTCCTTAACGAACTTAAGTGTATCGCCTATATCGGCAGCGCTTACCGCAACCTGATCGTAGGTCTCGGTATCCATAAAGTTGTAAAGGTCGCCGTCTGCATAAAGATACTGCATATCCTTACGGTCAATGTGTGCCTTGGGCATTTTCTCGGTGGGTCTGAAAGTCTTCTCCACAACAGCACCCGAAACAAGGTTCTTAAGCTTGGTACGCACGAATGCGGCACCCTTTCCGGGCTTAACATGCTGGAATTCAATTACCTGGTAAATGTTACCCTCGTATTCCATTGTTACACCGTTTCTGAATTCACCGGCAGAAATCATAATATATCCTCCTATATATTTCGTACTTATCCCGTCTATTGTACATTAAATTCAAACAAATATCAAGTATTTTTTTTGCATTTGTATTTTTTGAGCATATACAGCTCTATGCCTGTTGCTGCACCGAATGCCGCAGCGGAAACGAGCATACTTACGGGGATGGTAAATATCATAAGCTGATCGGTTCGCAAAGACTCTATCCAAAATCTGCCGAATCCGTAGAGGGCGCAGTAGAGCACCAATATTTCACCCGTGTATTTTTTATGCTTTTTATATATCATTAAAAATATAAGCGAGGCGAGGTTCCATACAAGCTCGTACAAGAATGTGGGGTGTACCTGTATGTAGGGATCGGAACCTAAGTAAGTTACGGGATAGACTGCATTGTTGTAGATTATGCTGCCGTTTGTAAGTTCTGCTCCGGGTACGGTATCGAGCCTGTAACATAAGGCAAAGAGCGAATTTGTAAAGCGTCCGAATGCCTCTCTGTTAAAGAAGTTGCCCCATCTGCCGAAAATTTGCCCCACGTACAGGCTTGTAACGGCTGTATCGGCAAAAAGAGTAAATGGTATTTTTTTGACTTTGGTGTATATCACGGCAGACAGTACGCCGCCTATTATACCGCCGTATATGGCAAGTCCGCCTTCTCGTATCTTGAAAAAATCAATAACAGAACCCGAATGGAATATCAGATAATAAAGCCTTGCGCCGACAACGCCGCAAATTATGCCCCAAAAAGCAAAGTCCGTATAGGTGTCGGGGTCTTGCCCCGTTCTTTTTGCTTCGTGTACTGCAAGAAGTATACCGCCCAAGGCTCCTAAGCCTATGAGTATGCCGTACCAGTATATTTCAAAGCCAAAGAGTTTGAACGCAACTCTGTCAAGGGTGTCTATATGTATTCCGAGATTGGGGAAAACTATTTCTCCCATTTATCTTCCTCCGAATTATTTTACCGAGATCTCGTTCCAGACCTTTTCGTTTTTCTCAACCTTCATATCGGCAGTCCATTTTTCGGACTGTGCCTGATAGATGTCTTTTTTCTTGTTGTCGATGTAGTCTTCTCTGACTTTGGACAAAATGGCTTCTTCATCGCCCGTACTTACCGAAACGGCATTTATAATGTAAAAGCCCGCCGCATCATCGATCAGTACGCTTTCGCCCTCTTTAAGCGAAAATATCTTGCCGAGTTCGTCTTCGTTGTAAAGGCTGGCATCAAGAAGTTTGGGCTTTGACTGTTCCGTTTGGGAAAGTCTTTTCGCCACCTCGTCAAAGCTCTCTCCTGCCGTTATGCTGTCGTATGCTGATTGAGCAAGCACTCTGTTTTCCGTGGAGCCGGGGGCATCGCTTTGCAGGAATATTTCCCTTACGGTGTAGCTGTAATATTCCCACGGATGTTCGCTTTTATATTTTTCGTAGTAGCTTGAAAAGTCTTCTTCGTTTACAACATAACTGCTTGTGATATAGTCGTAGACCTTTTTTTGCAGTTTGACTTCTTTAAGTATGCCGACTACTTTATCTTTGGTGAGCTTCATTTCTTCAAGCTCTTCTTCGGAAAAGTCTGCTATGACCTCGTCCGCCTCTCTGCTGAGGTCATTCAGCTCGTTTGCTTCTATGCGCACATTAAGAGTGGGGGCTTCGGCAACCGCTCCCTTGACCATCATTATGGTGTTAAGAGCGTTGTTTTTGGCAACTTCAACGGCACTTACACCGTCAAAATCAGCCTCCCAAATGTCTTCACCGCCCTGTTCTTCAAATTTCTTTTTCTGCTCCCTGAGATAGACCATAAATTCGCCTTTGCCTACCTTGTCGTCATTTATTCTGGCAACATACAACGTGTCCGTACACGAGGAGAGCAGGGCAGTGGTCAAAAGAAGTGCAAATATCAAAAAAATGGGTCTGAGTATTTTATTTTCTTTTTTCATAAGCTCCGACCAATTACCTTTCGTAAAAACACAAAATCCGAGGGATGATCCCTCGGATATAAATATACACTATATTTTATGCAATATCAAATAAAAATGGATAATGTAACAAAAGTGTAAAATTTAGGGAAACACTGATTTAATTAATCATTCGCATATTTGGCTAATATTACCGTATACTGCGTCAAAGCCCA
>CAMOYW010000225.1 GCA_946630405.1 uncultured Clostridia bacterium
ACCGAAGAAACGACCGTGGAGGTTACAACAAGAGAAAATGTAGGACCCGAAACCCCTTCGGAGACAACAACGGAAGTTACGACCGAAGAGACGACCGTTGAGGTTACAACAAGAGAAAATGTAGGCCCCGAAACTCCTTCCGAGACAACCACGGAAGTTACAACGGAATCTACTACGGAGACTACAACCGAGTCTACTACTCAAACAACTACCGAAGAGACTACAACCGAGTCTACTACTCAAACCACAACTGTTGAAACTACTACCGAGACCACAACGGTAACAACAACAGAGGAAACCACGGAAGCTACCACAGAGGAGACGACCGAGGCTACTACTCAAACAACTACCGAGGAAACTACGACCGAGGCTACAACAGTGGCAACTACGGTTGAGGTAACTACAAAAGAATCTGTAGGACCCGATAAACCTGTAGAAACTACGACGGAAGAGACCACGACCGTGGCTACAACGGTAGAAACGACTGTTGAAACTACCACAAAAGAGGCTGTAGGTCCCGAAACGACTACTCAGGCTACAACAGTGGAGACTACAACAGAAGCTACAACAGTTGAAACTACCGTAGAATTGACTACAAGAGAGACCGTAGGACCCGAGACGCCCGTTGAAACAACAACGGAGGTAACTACGGAAGCTACAACGGTAGAGACTACAGTAGAATTAACTACAAGAGAGACCGTAGGACCCGAGACGCCCGATGAGACGACTACGGAGATTACGGAAACAACTACCGAAGCTACCACCGAAGAGACAACAGCTCCTTCCGATGATATTGAATCGGGCGGTGCGATCAGTGATTCCGAGACGACTACCGTTGATGACAAAAACAACGGCGACGATGACGATAATACAGGTGGCGGAAGCGGTTCTAAGAAAACTACAACCACTACGGAAACTACAACGGAAACAACTACCGAAAGTACTACAGAAGCTACTACCGAGACTACAACAAAGTCTACGGTGATCTCAAACAGCACTTTTGGTGGCGGCGGTGCAAAGGGTACTGTAAGAAGAAGTACCGATGTACAAGAGCTTTCAACGGTCGAAGACGAGACCGAGGAAACCTCTGCTGCAGATGTTAACGAAGTTGGCGAAGATACATCCGATGATCTTGTAGAAGATATTTCCAATGAGATCAGTGACGACGGAGGTAACGATGTCGATACAGTAGATGCCGTAGATGCGGATACCGTTACAGACGGTGATTCTTCTGCCGACAGCGGTGCGAAGAGCGGCGATGTATACGGAGATTCCGCAAGGAATTACGGAAGCGGTACAAATGCCGACAAGTCCGATAAGGATGAGGATATTGCATCCGATTCCGGTTCTAAGTCTCCCGAGACAGGCGACAGTACAAACAACGAGTTTGCACTTATTCTCCTTCTCTTGGCAGGCGCATCATTCATATATACTACTAAAAAGCTCAAAAGAGCATCGTAATAAATAAAAATGTTTCGTAATGAATAAACATTGTTTATTTACCGCTAAATTACGATGGGCTGCGGATTTCCCGCAGCCCTTTTTTGTATAATTTGTTTTATTCTCTTTGTTTTTTGTTGCATTTATTGGTAAAAAGTGATATACTTTATACAGTATAATATTTTGGAGATGTTGTTATGGTCGATACTGCTGTTCATGGCGGAGATTTGGATATTATTTCAAGAAAATACGGTATTAAAAAAAGTGACATAGTAAATTTCAGCGGGAATGTGAATCCCTTGGGTCCTCCCGAGTCGGTCAAAAAAACTATAATTGATAATGTTGAGCTTATTACGGGTTATCCCGATATTTCGTATGCAAAGCTCAGAAATTCAATATCGGAGTACACAAATGTAAATGCCGCTCATTGTATCGTGGGTAACGGCTCGACCGAGCTTATATCCATGTTTATTCGTGCGGTAGCGCCCAAAAAGGCTGTTATTATCTCTCCTGCCTATTCGGAGTATCAAAAGGAGATCGAGCTTGTAAACGGTGAGATAGTACTGTTCCCCTTAAAGGAGGAAAACGGGTATATACTCAGTGTGGAAGAGATCGCAAAGGTGCTTGATAAAAGCGTAGATATGCTTGTTCTTTGCAATCCCAACAATCCTACGGGTACGTATGTAGATAAGCAGCAGATGCTTTCTCTTATAGATATTTGCGAGAGAAACGGTATTTATCTGTTTGTGGACGAGACCTATATTGAGTTTTCCGACACGGATATTGATATAAGCGCTATGCCTCTTGTGAACGAACACAGCTGTTTATGTGTTATAAGAGGTACTTCAAAGTTTTTTGCATGCCCCGGGCTGAGGCTTGGCTACGGTGCGTGTTCGGACGAAAAGATAAAAAGCTTTATTTCAAGGAAAAAGGATCCGTGGTCCGTAAATGTATTTGCCGAAAAATGCGGTACGGTCATGTTTGTGGACAAGGAATTTATAAAAAGAAGCAGAGATTATATCATATCCGAAAGAAAAAGGCTGAAAGATATCCTTAAAGCCTGCAATAAGATAGAGGTGTATAATACACAGGCTAATTTCTTTTTGATAAAGATTTTGACGGAAATTACTTCAAAACAGGTTTTTGAAACTCTTTTAAAACAGGATCTGCTTGTAAGAGATGCATCGAGTTTCCCGTATTTGACCGATAAACATTTGCGTTTTTGCATATTGGATAAAGAAAGCAATGACAGACTTTTGGAGTCTTTGTTTGTATTATTATAAAATAGAGGAGGGTTTTTATGGCGGATGAAGTAATGCATGAGCATAAATATGAGGAATATGATGCAACTCCCTTTACTATGGAAGAAGCCATTGCAGAGGCTAAAAGATGCCTGAATTGTAAAAAGCCTATGTGCAGAACGGGTTGTCCCATTGAAAATTATATTCCTGATTTTATTCATCAGCTTTCGAGAGGTAACTTTGGCGAGGCGAGAAGTATACTTGACCAAAAGACAAATCTTCCCGCTATTTGCGGACGTGTGTGTCCTCACGAGAAGCAATGTCAGGGTCATTGTGTTATGGCGAAGGCGGGTAAGGCTATCAAGATAGGTAAGCTTGAACAGTTCGTTGCCGATTTTGATGCTGATATGGGACTTATCAGAGAAAAGATACCGCCTAAAACAAGAGGAAATGTGGCTGTTATAGGTTCGGGCCCCGCAGGTCTTACCGTTGCGGGCGACCTTGCGAAAATGGGCTTTAATGTTACTGTTTTCGAGGCGGAATCCGAACCGGGCGGCGTTCTTTTGTATGGTATACCCGAATTCAGACTTCCT
>CAMOYW010000226.1 GCA_946630405.1 uncultured Clostridia bacterium
TAGCCGCTGAAGCCGTAATACAGCTGCAGAGAAAAGCAAACAGCACCGAGCCAGCCTCCTGCAAGGGAAAGAGAAGAAATATCCGTAGTATTTATGCTTTCCCAGATCAATCCCAGGTTGTTTGCAAGTATCACCTTTTTGAAAAGTCCCTTTAGAAATCGTCTTATCCCTTGTGAATACTTGTCAAGAGAAAGCTCCTTTTTATAAAGTGCGGGGGCGACCTCCGAATATCTCACTATGGGGCCCGCTATCAGCTGAGGAAACATGGCGATATATGTCATAAGCTTTACGGGGTCTTTTTGTACGGGTGTATTTTTGCGGTATACATCTGCTATATAGCTTATAAGCTGAAAGGTGAAAAAGCTTATACCCACGGGCAGTCTCACATCGTGTTGTATACTTATGCCGAATAAGGATGCAAAAAAGGCAAAATATTTAAAATAAATAAGTGCCGAAAGTGAAAGAAGTATTGAAATAAAGGCGGAAGTGACTCTTCCGCCTTTTGTTTTGCATTTGTCTATCAATATTGCGCCGATATATCCGCATATACATTCCGCTATCATTAAAAATACATATATCGGTTCTCCCCAGCTGTAAAAGAGCAAAGAGCCGATCAAAAGTACGGTGTTTTTAAATGGAAGCAGATAGTACAGCAGTAAAAATATCGGTAGGAAAAAGAAAATAAATTCAATGCTGCTAAATACCATTAAAGGTTATCCTCGATAGTCAAGTTGATGTTTGCATCGTTTTCCGATACCACGTTGTACAGGGTGTCGTTTTTAATAAACACTTCGGATCTCTTTAAAAGCTCCGTCTGTTTGGGCTGACCGTAGTTTTCAAATTCGGTCTGTTTTTGCTTGAGTATACTTTCGATTTGAGTTTTGTATTCTTCAAGCTTTGCGGGATCTTTTGCTCTTATGAGAGTGATCCTTTCGGAACATGTAGGGTCTTCCGACTGAGCGAATATATATTCGTTAAGCTCATCTGCTGGAATGTTGAATTTGTCTGTTACGTAAGCCCCGTCAAGTACGGTGAGCGGCTTTGAGAACTTGCCTTCAACGGTTTCGTAAATGGTTTGAAGGGATGCACCTTCAACTTGTGTTTGCTCCGTTGAGTTTGACGAGTCGGCATTTTGATTTGAATTACATCCGCAAGTCAATGCCGCAAGTACGGCACCTATTATCAATAGTTTTTTCATTTTGATGCTCCTTATTTATAAACCAGTGCCACATCTATAAGGCATCTGTTCCATATTGTAAATCCGAGACCGCTAAGGTGTACATAGTTATCTCCCGAATATTCGGCAGGGAGCGTGTTTCCGTCAACGGTCAGGTAGCTTGCAAGGTCTATGTAGGTGGCACCCCATTCGGGTGCGTGATAGGCAAGGTAGGAATTGTATTCCTTTATGTCGGCGTTTGTAAAAGTTTCCTTTTCATGCCCCGCAACTATGTATGTAAGCGAAAGTATATATATTTGGCTCGTAGGGCAGACTTCTTTTATGTTTGCGATAAGCTGTCCGTATTTTTCTCCAACTGTTTCTGCCTTTACGCCGTCAAGCTCGTTTATTCCGAGATTTATAAATATCTTATCGGGTGCTATCATCTGCAAGGAATCGGTCACGGCTCTTGCCTCGCCTTTGTAGGTGGGGTGTATGTTTCCGTTTCCTTGAGGTTTGAGGGCGGCATCAACGCCGTAGTTTACAGCCGAAAGGAAGGTTATTTCTTTAAGGAAATTCGGTGCGTTTTCGCCCTGAGCGTATATTTCGTAGCCTGCGGCTATGGAGTCGCCTATAAGTACGGCATTTTCGTAGAATTTATCGGCAACTTCCTCTTCATAGTCGGATATGACGGTCGAGGGCGTACCGAGAGTGGTGGGCTCGCTTTGTTCTATCGGCTGCTCGTTTATATCTTCGGCAGGCTTGGAATTGCTGATGCTTGCGGTAAGTATGTCACTTTCATCCGCATTACGTGTGGCAATATCCGTACCAAAACCCAAAATAAAGAAAAAAACAAGTATTCCGAGCAGTACGTAGACCCTGTTGCTTCGTTTGTTCATCGTTTGTTATCGTAGTAGTTAAGTACGTCTATAATGGCATCCTCAACTCTGAATTGCGGCTCCCATCCGATAGCTCGCTTAGCAAGGCTGAGATTGGCGTAAGAACCTGCAATATCTCCTTTTCTTCGAGGACCTGCAACGGTGGGGATCTTTTCGCCCGTCACATTTTCAAAGGCAATTATAAATTCCTTTACGGTCACATCATTGCCCGAGCCTATGTTGAGGGAAAGGTAGTTTGAATACTGTTTTCCCGCATTTGCAAAGGCTTCATCAAAGTGAAGCGCGGCAAGTGCGTTTGCGTTTGCAAGGTCGCTTACATGAATGAAATCTCTTATGCACGTTCCGTCACGAGTTTCCCAATCGGTGCCGTAGAGTGTAAATATCCTCTCTTCGTAGTTAAGTATCTTGACCAGCTTTTCAAGTATGTTGGAACCGGCCTTGTGCGGCAGTTCAACACGCCCCTTGTAATCGGCTCCTATGGGGTTGAAGTAGCGAAGTGCGATGACCTGCATATCGTAAGCATCGCAGAAGTCTCTGAGTATCATTTCGGTAATGTACTTACTTCTTCCGAAAGGGGAACGGGGCTTTATGGGAGAACGCTCCGTCACAAGAAAACCCGGGACCGAATCGTAGAGCATGGCTGTTGAGGCATATATTATCTTTTTAAGATTTCTGTTTTTAAGTGTGTGGAAGAATTCCATGGTATTCACCACATTTTCGTGGTAGAATTCGTAGGGATGCTCCACAGATTTGGCAATGGCGGAAACCATTGCATTGTGTATTACTATATCAATATCGGGGTGAGCGTCAAGTATGGCGTTCATTTGCTCGGTATTGGCAAAATCCGCTTTATAGAAGGTGCATCCGTCAAGTGAGAGATCGTTGGCATTTTCTATTCTGTCAAGTACGACGGCTTCTATGCCGTTATCTACCATGGCATAGCATATATTTCTGCCGAGATATCCAAGTCCGCCCGTTATTAATACCTTCATAAAGCACCTCCGATATGTGGGAACACCGAGCCAGTCCCCTCATTGGTCGGTGAATATCATTTCAATTTATTATTTTAAACCAAACGGCATTTAATTTCAAGTGGAAGTAAATACAAATTTACCTTAATAAATGCTTTCTTTTTGTGTTTATTGTATAGAGATATTATGTTTTGCCGCCTCTGAAGATCTCGTATGCCGTCTTCTGCTTGAAAAA
>CAMOYW010000227.1 GCA_946630405.1 uncultured Clostridia bacterium
GCCCGATTGGATAGTAGCTATGGGCGGTGGTTCACCTATAGATGCTGCTAAGGCTATGTGGATAAAATATGAATATCCCGATTGTACTTTCGAGGATATGTGCAAGGTATTCGGTATACCCGAACTCAGGAAAAAGGCTCATTTTTGCGCAATACCCTCAACATCGGGTACAGCTACCGAGGTGACCGCATTTTCTATCATTACCGACTATGACAAGGGTATCAAGTATCCCATTGCAGATTTTGAGATAACACCCGATATCGCCATAGTTGACGGCGAACTTGCCGAAACTATGCCTCAAAAGCTTGTTGCACACACGGGTATGGATGCTATGACACATGCGATAGAAGCTTATGTATCTACCGCTAACTGCGACTATACAGACCCTCTTGCTATTCACGCAATAGAAATGATACAGCGTGACCTTGTGGATTCCTATAACGGAGATATGGCGGCAAGAGAGAGAATGCACAATGCTCAGTGCCTTGCCGGTATGGCATTTTCAAATGCTTTGCTCGGCATCGTACATTCCATGGCACATAAAACGGGCGCAATATTCCAGGACTTTGGCGCACATATAATTCACGGTGCCGCAAATGCGATGTATCTTCCCAAGGTAATTGCATTTAATGCAAAAGACGAGACCGCAAAGAAGCGTTACGGCGTGATTGCCGATTATATGCACCTTGACGGAGCAAACGATGATGAGAAGGTAAATGCACTTATCGCATACCTCAGAGGTATGAACGATAAGCTCAATATACCTCATTGCATCAAGAACTACGGTGCGGATTCTTTCCCTACAGAGCAGGGCTTCGTACCCGAGGAAGTATTCCTTGAAAGACTTCCCAAAATCGCGACCGAGGCTATAGGCGATGCTTGTACGGGCTCCAACCCCAGGATCCCCACTCAGGAGGAAATGGAAAAGCTGCTTAAATGCTGCTACTACGATACGGAAGTTGATTTTTAATATACAAAAGGGCTGTCCGACATTATCGGGCAGCCCTTAGTTTTATTCTTTGGTAATTAAATTTTTCTCCGCATAGTGGTATATAAAGCTTATCATAAAGCACAGCACACCGCAAACTATAAAGCTGGCGGACTTTGTGATGGTGTTGGAATATACTATATCTATAAGTACGAGCTTGATTATACTTATAAGTGCTATTACAAGAGAATATATTCTCAAAGAACGATATTCAAACAAAAATCCGAGTGTGATAAGCAGTATGGCAAATATGAAGAAACATATACTTATCGCATAATTCATTACGCTGTATGAGTCAAGCACTACATAAAGCAGAACCGTAAGCTTTATGCCTATGTAGTAGCCGAAATTCGGATATTTTTTCAGTAATCTCACTCCGTTTACACAGAACAGAGCCACCGCACAAAGTACGACCAATGAATGAAGCGGTTCCGACGAACAATCCGTTACCCACACAAGGGATATAAACATCAGTAAGGCATTTATTGCGTAAAGAGCGATATTTACATCCTTTTCTTCCTTTACGGTACCGAGCTTTTTAACCACACCGCAGGCACTGCATATAAGGTGGACAAGTGAAACGGTGAGGAAGGTATAAAGAGCATCGTGATCTATACCGTTGAACGCTCTTTCTGCCACTCGTGCTATAAATATAAGTAAAATGATATAGCAGTTCCATTTGATATAGGATGCGTAAAAGTCGGGTTTGTGGTACATCGCCACCGTGAACAAAGCGATTATGCCCACTCCGAAAGCAACGTATAAAGGCAGGTTTGAATTGTTAATGCCTGTGAACAGCCATATATAGGACAAACCCAAAGCGAAACAGGAGAACAGACGCTTTTCCCTGTAAGCACCGTATATTATAAACGGTATTATAAGGAGCGGAAGAACTTCTGTTCCTATAAGTAATAAGGCAAATGAACCTATTGCGATACTTCCGCACTCAACTATGGTTGCCGCTTGCTTTTTCGACATGAGTCGCAATTCACAGAGGGCTATAGCCATATATGTAAAAAGTAATACCAAGATCTTTAACATATCCCTGCCCAAATCGAGTTTGGCAAGCAAAAGGATATACAGCCCGATATACTCTATGGATATAATGCCGAATACTGTTTCGTTATCAATTTCGTTAATGAAAAACGGCAGTGCGAACAAAGCTACGTTTATAAGAAGCAGTATAGTCAAAAGCGGAGCTATATTCTCAAATGACATGGAAGTTATCGTCAGCACCGCAAGAGAAAGAGCGCCCGCTTGAAAATCTATGCCTGTTTTGGAATATTCCTTTTTGAAGTTTATGGCATAGAAGAGGATGTAGGTGACCGCAAAATATATACATATCAGGGTAAATTTTACGGTGTCCCCGTTTTCCGAACATAGGGCAGAGCCGAATATTACGGATATCAGTATGCCCATATGTCCCGTGATTTTGAACATAAGCTCTTTTCTGAGCCTTGTAATGAGGGACATACCCACGCCCCAGCAAAACAGGAGCACATACATTCCTATATCGTCCACAAATTTAAACAGGACATTTGCAAGGAAAATGCCTATGTATATAGAGCCGAGTCCGCAACCGCAAAGAGAGAGCGAAAAAGCGTTTTTTTGCTTGTTGAGCAGTCGGAAACCCACAGTCGTAAGAATGATGCCGAACAGGAAAATAAGTCCGAGTTTTATGGCATCGGAGGCAAGAGGGAAAAGCGCCGTTGCAAATATAATAAGACCTATAAATATCAGCAACGATGCCGCCACAGCCATTACAGCCTTACCGACTGTCGCTTCTATATTTCCTTCTTTTACGGGCTTTACGTCGGGTCGAAAACCTTTAGGCGGTGCGGTATACGGTACATATCCATGAGGAGGTACGGTGTAAGGCACATATTGGGAAGCAGGGTTTGGTATAGGTCTGTCTCCCGGCATAGGTATCTCCTGCATGGCGCTGTGTTTTTCGGGAATCGGTTGGGATTTACCCTTGATAAAATCAAGCTCGTCTTTTAAAAATTTGAGCTTGCCCGAAAGGAATGCTATGCGCGCACCGTTATCGCCGTCTTCGCCCGAAAGGACATTTGAGCCGAGTGCGTCTATTTCCCCTTGCAGTTTTGTTAGCTCTTCGTTTATTCTTGTAAATTCATCCAAAAAATCACCCCCATATAATACTAAGGAAACGCTGATTAATTCACTTAAATCAGCGGTTCCCTAATTCTTCATAGAGATATTGTTATCTATTGGCGCTTTTCTGCCACTACTGCCTCAAAGCCTCCC
>CAMOYW010000228.1 GCA_946630405.1 uncultured Clostridia bacterium
GCTTTCTTATCTCTTCGCTATCTACGATATCTACCTCTACTTCACAATCCTCGGATATATTTTCAAATTCAAGTACATTCCTGCACACATCCGTTATAAGCCCGTTATACTTATCGGGTCCGTTTATTATTACATTCATTTGTTTTGCTTAGCCTCGTATTTTTCGTAAGCATTTATTATTTTCTGCACAAGCGGATGACGCACCACATCCTTTGCCGTCAACTTGCACACGGAAATATCTTCCAATTTATTGAGTATGGAAGTAGCCTCTATAAGACCCGACTTCTTTCCTTTGGGAAGGTCTATCTGCGTAACATCTCCCGTAATGACCACCTTTGAACCGAAACCTATTCTCGTCAAAAACATTTTCATCTGTTCGGGTGTAGTGTTTTGCGCCTCGTCAAGAACGATAAAGGAATTGTCAAGTGTTCGCCCTCTCATATATGCAAGAGGTGCGACCTCGATATTTCCCTTTTCCATATTTTTGGAGAAGCTTTCGGATCCCATTATTTCAAACAAGGCATCGTATAAGGGTCTTAAATAGGGGTCTACCTTTTGTTGAAGGTCACCCGGCAAAAAGCCGAGATTTTCTCCCGCCTCAATTGCGGGTCTTGTAAGGATTATCCTTCCCACTTCATTATGCTTGAAAGCGGTTATCGCCATAGCCATGGCAAGGTAAGTCTTTCCCGTACCTGCGGGTCCGACACCGAACACTATGGAATTGTTTCTTATAGCGTCGATATATTTTTTCTGACCGAAGGTTTTGGGCTTTAACGCCTTACCCATAGCGGTAAGACAGATTATATCGTTGTTTATGGCATTAAAGCTTTCGGGCGTGCTGCCCGCTTCGCTCAAAACATAGTTGATATTTTGTGTATCAACAGAACCGCCGCTGTTAACGATATTTACAAGGGTGGTAAGCACCTCTTTGGCAGATTCTATTGAATCATCTTCACCCGTCAAAATAATATCGTCGCCTCTGTTTACGACCTTAACATCAAGTTTATCTTCGATTTTTTTGATATTGACATCAAAAGCTCCGAATATTTCGGATATATGTTCCGAAGGGAGCTGTATTTTTATTTCACTCATTAAGACTTCCTTTTTTTAATCTTTTTAAAAGTGCCGAAATTCGTTCTTTCTTAAGAGCGGTCTCTTCCTTGTTGATACTTCCGTCGGGATTTAGGACATCGCCCTCTTTTACATCCCCGCTTAATAGATCAAGAGGGATCTCACAACGGCTACCGTCCTCTTTTTCACATACGGCAATATCGCCCTCTATCCTGTCTACCGTCATGTGGGGTTGCATATTCCGCATGGTTTATAGCCCTCCAAAGTATTTATATCTCCGTTGTATCCTTGTTTATTTTTTTCACTCATCTTAGATACACCTTCACACCAGGGGTAATGTATCCTATGGGAGCTTGTGTTTAAAATATACTTATATTCACCCAAATCCGAAACGGTATTTAACTTGGGAGCATCCTTTTTAACGGTGGTATAGGAAAGAGAAGAATCAGCCACGGTAAACGTTATCTCTCCCTCTCTGTCCGTTCTTAAAACGGTCGAATCCTTAAGTCTTTCCAAAACTTCTTTATGAGGGTGACCGTAAGTGTTTTCTCCGAGAGATATAACGGAGTATTCGGGTGTAGCTTCGGCAATAAATTCTTCACCGCTTGATGTATCGCTTCCGTGATGTGCAACCTTAAGCACATCACAGTATACAAGTCCGTCTTTAAGCATTTCGCTCTCCGCCTCTTTTGTGGCATCTCCCGTCAGCAAAAAGCTTTTCCCCATACAGTCAACTCTTACAACCACAGAATTTGCATTCATATCCTCACTGTATTGTCCGGGTGAAAGTATGGTAACGTAAGTACTTCCGAGATGAAAGCCTTCACCCACATGAGGTTCTTTTACAGGAATATCCTTTGAAACAATAGCGTTAAGCATAGATTCATAAACATCGGTATTATTTTCCACCATAGGCATGATCACATCACCCACATCAAAGCTGTCTATTATCTTTGACATAGACCCCATATGATCCGAGTGAGGATGAGTAACTATGATATGGTCGATACGATCGGTCTTTGCGGATATATGATCCCTAACCGTTTCAAAGGCTTCTTTCTCGCCGCTGTCCACAAGCAGGAATTGACCGCCACATTCAAGAAACGCCGAATCTCCCTGACCTACATTTAAAAATGTGACAGTCAACGGATCTTCTTTTGAATAAATGCTTACTTCCTTTGATGAACCGTTCCATGCGACCTTATAACCAAAAGCCTCCACAGCAAATCGTGCGGGGATATAAGTTCTTCCGTTTATAATTACGGGCTTTGCATCTATTGCTTTCGGCTCATCGTTAATATATATATTCTCATTTCCTATAACGAGCCTTGTGGTGATATCGCCTTTTTGGGCAAACACAGTCTTTGATGTTTCATTCCAGCCGATATCCGCACCTATCGCACGATATATATCGCTCACGGGCACAAGAACTCTTCCGTCTTTTAAAACGGGCTTGTTTTCGGAAACAATAAGCTCATTTTCAACTCTTACAGTGATATCCTTAGCTAATGCAAACTGTGTCAAACACAGCACATATAAACACAAAAAAGCGGAAAATATAAAACCCTTAATCTTTAGAAAATGCAACTAAAAGCACCCCTTCCCCCATTTTTATGCTTACCATGTTATCTATGGCAACATTGCTTTGTCCGAGAGATGAATAATTATTTAGCGTAAAATCACTTACTTCATATTCAAGACCCGTTGTACTGAGATGAGTGACCTTATCTGTCAACGGGATCAAAGAAACGTACTCCCCTACCTTTGCTTCAAAGCTACCACTATCGGTAATAGCATAAAGTCTGTTGTTTTCATCAATCATTTGGTTTTTTATACCGTTTAAGGCAAGTTTACCCAAAAGATGGATATTTGTTAATGTATGATCAAGCCTTCTGCTTGTATTCCCAAACAACAATACCTCTTTAAATCCGTTTTCAATTACAAAATCTATGGCAATTTCCGTATCTGTCCTGTCCTTTTTTTCGGGATAAGTTTCCCTCTTAACGCCTTTATCGTCAAAAAATTTTATATCTTCTTTTTTGGCAGAATCGTAATCACCTATAATAAGATTTGGCGTAAGACCTATATTTATACAGTGATGTATTCCACCGTCGCAGGCAACGGTAAAACAGTTATTCACCGAATCTTTTAAATATTTATAATCGGATATATCGGC
>CAMOYW010000229.1 GCA_946630405.1 uncultured Clostridia bacterium
TTGAGGAATTTAAAGACTTTTTAAATGAAATGAACATCGGTACTGTAAGCTATAAGCTCATCGACGGACGCATACCCTGTGCGATCGCCGTTGTTAAAAAGATGCCGATAAAGAATGAAGAAAAGTAACTGCTCCATATCGATAAATCATAAAACCTCCTGATTTTAACTGTAAACAACATAAAAGGCAACGCTTTTTAACGGCGTTGCCTTTCATTTTTATCCCAGAGCCACATCCAGTGTCATCATTATGGTAAAACCCACGGCAAAGGCTATAGTTCCGATATTGGAGTGTGTTCCCTGTGACATTTCGGGGATAAGCTCCTCCACCACCACATAGAGCATAGCTCCTGCGGCAAAGCTTAAAAGGTACGGCATTGCAGGCACAACAGCCGAGGCTGTAAGCAAGGTAAGCATTGCGGCAACAGGTTCAACGATGCCCGAAAGCACCCCGTCTCTGAAAGCTCTTACCCTGCTCTCACCTTCAGACCTTAGCGGAAGAGATATTATCGCCCCTTCGGGAAAATTCTGTATGGCTATTCCCAAAGAAAGCACAAGCGCCCCTATTTTGGTCATACCCGATGTATGGGACAAAAAGCCCGCATACACCACACCAACGGCGATCCCTTCGGGAATATTATGTAATGTGACGGCAAGCACCAGCATGGTCGTTTTTTTCAGTTTGCTGTTTATACCCTCACTCTCGCTGCTGTTAAGATGTAAATGAGGAATAATATTATCAAGCAACAGTAAAAACAGTATCCCTATCCAAAACCCTATAACCGACGGCACAAACGAGAGCCTTCCAAAAGAAGAACACTGTTCAAGTGCCGGTATTATAAGGCTCCATATACTCGCCGCCACCATAACGCCTGCGGCAAATCCCATCAAAGCATGCTGTATCTTGGGCGACTGTTCTCTTTTCATAAACAGAACACACGCCGCCCCGAGAGATGTACCGAAAAAAGGTATCAATATTCCTATAACCGTATCAAGCATATAATCCCTAAAGACAATATAAAACAAACCGCAAAAGTATAATACCTTCTAAAATCAGTTCTGTATCGTTACCGTCTTATCCGTGCCGTTCCATCTTACATTTGCGTTAAAGCCTTCACATACAAATCTTACGGGTATCAACAGGGAACCGTTGTTATTGTATACCGATGTGTCTATACCGTATTCCGTTCCGTTTATATACGCCTTATCCGAACCCTCATACAGTTCTATTTCGGTATCTCCGAAGCTTATTACGGCTTTCTTCTCCTCGGCTATCCAATCAACTTCATAACCGAGCGCCTCCGCTACGGCTCTTACGGGGAGCATTGTCCTGTTATTCATAATAACGGGAGCGGCGGGTATAGCCACACTTCTTCCGTTTACAACAACATTCGTACTTCCGATTTGAAGCACAACTTCCACGCTTTCTCTCTGTTCGTTGCTTTCAGTATCGGCTGTGGTCGCTTCGGTGCTTTCCTCCGATGTTGATACCTCCGAAGTTGCGGCGGTCGTTGTAACGGTCGTGCTGTCGCCCTTTACAACTCTTCCCTTTGAGCCGCCGCCACCGCCGCCACCGCTGCTGCTTTCTCTTCTTGTAGTCGTTTCGGTAGAAGCTTCGGTAGTCATTTCCGTAGTGGACTCGGAAACTATATCCTTATAGTAAGAAATAAGCGGTGTATTGTCTATATCGTAGAAGGCAAGCACCTTTCTTCCGTTAGACTCGGTTATCGAATACTTACTGTACTTTATACCTTCATCGGCTGAAATCACCAAATAAAGTCCCGATGAGCCGGATGCATTATTATCATACAGATATGCGGGATATTCGCTTATAAGCGCATAATTACCGCTTCCCGCAGCATCCATATACGTTCTGCCCTTTCCGTCTTCCGAAAATTCAATATACATACTTGTATTCGCATATTCGGGGAACGCCGCAAATTGTGACATATCACATTGCCATTTACCCAAAATGTCCGAAAGCTGATTAAGCGAAGACTCGCTTCTTGACGAATAATCCGCATTTTCCGTGCAGAAAAGCGCAATAACCTTTTCCGTTGTCACATCATCCGCTATATCCACATCTCTTATACCTGCGGCAAGCCAGTAAGCATAAGGACCGCTCATAAGAGTCACAACATCATCAAAATTCGCACCGTACCTAAATTCGATATGGTATGTGGTTTCCGGTGTGTCGGGACAAAATGCAAAATACTTGTACTCGCCGTCTTCCTCATTTGTTGCAAACACATCAAATGTAAAGCCGGGGAAATCCGTGGAAGGCACGGAATCTACATAGTAATAAGTGTGAGAAAACACCTCTTTGCCGTTTTTATCCGTACCGCTTATGTTTGAGCCGTCAATGGTAATATATTCCAAACCACCCGCAAACCCGCAGAAAAACTGCAAGCTTTCGGGATTTTGTGAATATTTCTTTACCGCCTCTTCCCCGTAAAGAGAACCGCCTATGCTCCTTTTCATCATACTTACCGCAGCATCAGCACCGTCTTCTCCGAACACAAGAGCACAGTAATCGTGCCAAATAGAGTCATATTGGCTTTTGAACACTCCACCCTCAAAGAACTGTTGATATCTTCCCTGAAGTTCATTGAGCACTTCGTAATTCTTAACATCACCTATAACGTCCGCTTCCGAACCGTTTACCGCAACACTGCTCGTATTATCCTCGGCAACTTCGGAAAGCAAGGTATATCCCGCAATTCCGCCAATGTTTTTACCGCTTGTGTAGTTTATACTTCCCTCTGCGGTACATGAAGCTACCTTGAACGAAGCGGGATTAGGATAATAAGCGGTATATGCTTCGTTACAAAAACCGCCGCCTATGATACCGCCAATTCTTTCGCTGTCCGAGCCTAATGTCATATTTACATCGGCTTTACAATTCAGTATTTCGCTGACCATATCAAAGCCGCCCGAATAGCCTACGATACCGCCGTAGAGATATGCGCCGTCACCCGCGGTTATATCGACTGTTGCTTCACAGTTGAATATACCTTCACCGTTAAAGTTACAGCCGGCTATTCCTCCTAAGCCCATATTACCGTTTCCCGCAACTATCTTACCGTTTGCGGTACAGTTTTCGATCCTGCATCTCTCAAAGCCGCCGAATGCAACACCCACATTGCTTGTGCCGTCAACCACATTGATCTCCGCCTGTGCGTGACAATCCGTCGCAACACTGTCCATGGCAGCTCCGCATATACCGCCTATCATGTCA
>CAMOYW010000230.1 GCA_946630405.1 uncultured Clostridia bacterium
GTAGGCGGCGGCAACATAGGAAGCGTACCAGCTGTCAAGATCCACGTCGGTAAAGGGGATAACGGAGTAGTACGGATCGTCTTCACCGAGCATTTCCATAGCTTCACCGCAGCGGGTGCAGATCGCATTGCCCGTTATAGGGTCCTCTTCAAATGAATGAGACATGGCAAATTCAAAGTTTATGTCTCCCTTAGCCTCTGAGATAATGTTAAAAAATCTTTCGTAATCGGGCTCGTTAAGATCGCAAGGCACCCAAAATACGAGATGACCCGTTCCCGTAAGAGAACCCGGGTCGAAATAGGTGTTAAAGTCTTGTATTTCAATGTTTACGAGTTCTTTACAGTCTGCTAAAGCACCTTTCTTTACGGATGTAACGGACTCGGGAATACATACAAAAATAATATCCGAACCTTTAAAGGTGTCTTCTTCCACCGTTTTAAAGCCGTTTTCTATATTTGCGCTCTTAATGGAAGACCCCATGAAAGCACCTTTTCCAATCATTTCCGCTTCCTCGTAGGGTATGTTTATATATTCATCCGTTCCGACATAGGAAACTATCGTTCCGTTTTGAATGTCAAAATCAACGGCTTTTGCTTCGGCAAATACCGTTGCGGACATAAGTAGTGCGGCGAAAGCCGTTAATAATGCTTTTTTCATAATATCCCTCCTAAACAGATCTTCTCCTTAATTATAGTCGTCCCATATATCAAGATCGTCCTCATAGCTGTCGTACGCATCTTCAAATCTGTCATATTCGTCACTGTTGTCGTAATAGTAGCCCTCAATGTCGTGTTGATCCAAATCGGTGTCCTCTTTTGAATTGTTTTTCCGATTTTTGGATGAGGAAGTACCCGAATAAGAACTTGTGGTCGTTTCCGTTGTCGGATGTTCAAGCGACCATTTGTAATGCTTTAAATATCCGTCTTTACCCACGGTTTTGTAAAAATCCAGCTCTTTCATGGGTATATTGTAGCCCGAAAGAGAGCGATCGATGCTTACGATCCGACCGCCTTCGGAAACAGCCTCCATGTAAATGAAGTCGTTTTTCTCGTAGGTGTATACCGTTTGCTTTGCACTGAATGTGTAGCATGTACGGGTAATGTTTTTTGCAATCACCGGCTCTCCGAGCAGAGTTTTATCACAGTATTCATCGGGCATACCGAGATACGGTTCGGATACAACGCCGCTTGGCTGTGTGATCTTGATATCATCGTACAGGGTGCTTGCAAGGGCGATACTTTTTTCCTGTTCCGTTTGTCTTGCTTTTTGCTTCGACATAAGATTGGAGGCACCCCAAATTAATGCGGCAAAAAAGCTTACAACAATGAGAATCGAAAGCAGAAAAAACGGATCACGTATATGGGATCTTTTTTTTTTTCTCTTTGTCATATACTTCGCCTCGCATTATATCCTAAAAAAGGGCGCAAAAGCACCCTTTAAATTATTATTTCTTCTTACCCTGGTTGGCAACGGCTTCCATTTTAGCCTTTAAAGTTTCCTGGTCGCCTAAATAATAGTGATTTACTGCATTGAAATTGTCGTCAAATTCGTATACAAGGGGAACACCTGTGGGAATGTTTACGCCGATGATGTCATCCTTGCTTATATTGTCAAAGTACTTTACAAGCGCACGAAGTGAGTTACCGTGAGCGGCAATAATTACTCTCTTGCCTGCTTTCATATCTTCCTTTATAACTTCGTTAAAGAAAGGAACGGCACGCTCGATAGTGGTTTCAAGGCTCTCGTTAAGAGGAAGCACGGAAGGGTCCACATCTCTGTATGCGGGGTTGTTCTGTGCTGCTCTCTCGTCGGTAGGCTCAAGTGCGGGGGGCTTGACGTCGAATGAACGTCTCCAGATCTTTACCTGATCTTCGCCGTATTTTTCGGCAGTCTCGCTCTTGTTAAGACCTTGAAGAGCACCGTAGTGACGCTCGTTGAGTTTCCATGTCTTGTTAACGGGAAGCCAGTTTCTGTCCATCTCGTCAAGTATGTGGTTAAGAGTATGTATAGCTCTTTTTAAGTAAGAGGTATAGCATACATCAAAGTCGTATCCTTCTGCTTTAAGAAGTTTACCTGCCTGCTTAGCCTCTTCGTGACCTTTCTCGCTGAGGTCTACATCCATCCAGCCCGTAAAAAGGTTGAGCTTGTTCCATTCGCTCTCACCGTGTCTTACAAGTACAAGTTTCATCATAGTTTTGTTTCTCCTTTAGGGTTTTACCACTATATTTATAATTTTGTTGGGTACGTATATTTCTTTAACGATGGTACCGCTGAGCTTGTTGCCGAGTGCGGCTTTCGCCTTTTCAAGTGCGGAATCCTTATCTTCGTTAACGTCAAGTTCAACGGTGGCTTTAACTTTACCGTTTATCTGCACACCGAGTTTTACTGTGGATTTAACAAGCTTGCTTTCGTCAAATTTAGGCCAGCTCTGCTTAAATACACTCTCGTTATGTCCGAGAACGTGCCATATCTCTTCGGCAATGTGAGGTGCGAAGGGTGAAAGAAGTATCGCAAGCTCGTCGAGAGTCTGCTTGTCAACACCGCCCGCTTCCTTTGCTGCAGCCATAATGGCGTTCGTATACTCCATAAAGCCCGATACAACGGTGTTGAGAGAAAGTGCATCAAGACGCTTTGTTATTACACTTGCAAGCATATTTCTTGCGTATTCAAGCTCTTTTGTGGCGGGGATGATCTTGTCTTTATATTCATCCACAAATTTCCATGTTCTGCTAAGGTAGCGGAACACACCGTCTATACCGTTGTCGTCCCACTCCGAATCAAGCTCGGGAGGTCCGATAAAGAGTTCGTAAAGTCTGAGTGAGTCACAGCCGTAGGTATCTACCGTTTCATCGGGAGATACCACATTACCCATGGATTTACTCATTTTGTAGAGCTTTCCGTCTTTTGAGCTTGTTTTACATATCATACCCTGATTAAACAATCTCTTGAAGGGCTCTTCAAAGTCCACAACACCTATATCATATAAGAACTTTGTATAGAATCTTGCATAGAGAAGGTGAAGGACTGCATGCTCGATGCCGCCAACATATAGGTCAACGGGCATCCACTTTTTAAGAGCTTCCTTGCTTGCAAGCTCTTTATCGTTGTGGTTGTCGCAGTATCTGAGGAAGTACCAGGAGGAACCGGCCCACTGAGGCATGGTGTTGGTCTCTCTTTTTGCGGGACCTCCGCAGCAGGGGCAGGTGGTGTTTACCCATTCGTCGAT
>CAMOYW010000231.1 GCA_946630405.1 uncultured Clostridia bacterium
TTCAAACACACTCCGGAAAGAAATGATTGTGGAAATAATCTCCGCTTTCGCTGAATTTACATTTTGATTATACTACATATTTTCCATTTTTTAATAGAAAAACACAAAATAATCTACGCCTGTAACAAATACTGCCGTCCGAAATAAAAGCACTCGGACGGCAGTATCTTATTTATTCATCACACATACACCATAGCCGCATACACAGGCTCTCTCGCAAACAGGCGATCCATGTTCTCCAGCCCTCTTGCCTTTGCAAGATCACCGACTGCCACTGCTCTGAGATACTAGGTATCATTTTCGAGCATCATTCCCACTCAATAGTTGAAGGGGGCTTGGTTGTTATGTCGTAGACGATTCTGTTGATGTTTGAGACTTCATTTACGATCCTATTGCTTATTTTGGCAAGCACATCATAGGGGATCTTTGCAAAGTCTGCTGTCATGAAGTCGGTGGTGGTCACGCCTCTCAGGGCGAGGGTGTAGTCGTAGGTGCGGCTGTCGCCCATTACGCCTACGCTTCGCATGCTTGTAAGCACTGCGAAGTACTGGTTTATATCTCTGTCCATGCCTGCTATGGCTATTTCTTCACGGAAGATAGCGTCGGCATTTTGAAGTATCTCGATCTTCTCAGCAGTAATGTCGCCTATTATTCTGATCGCGAGACCGGGACCGGGGAAGGGCTGACGCCATACGAGCACATCGGATAAACCGAGTTCGATACCGAGTTTACGCACTTCGTCTTTGAAAAGAAGTCTGAGGGGCTCGATTATTTCTTTGAAGTCAACATAGTCGGGCAAGCCTCCCACGTTGTGGTGGCTCTTTATCACGGCGGCATCGCCCGAGCCGGATTCAATGACATCGGGGTAAATCGTACCCTGTGCAAGGAAGTCGACTTTGCCTATTTTTTTGGCTTCATCTTCAAATACTCTTATAAATTCTTCGCCTATTATTTTACGCTTTTTCTCGGGTTCAGTTACGCCTGCAAGCTTTGAAAGGAAACGCTCGCCTGCGTTTACTCTGACGAAATTAACGTCCCAATCTGCAAATGCGGCTTCGACCTCGTCGCCTTCGTTTTTGCGCATCAAGCCGTGGTCTACAAATATACAGGTGAGCTGATTCCCCACAGCCTTTGAAAGGAGAGCCGCAAGTACGCTGCTGTCAACTCCGCCGCTGAGAGCAAGAAGCACCTTGCCGCTGCCGACTTGCTTTCTTATCTGTGCTATGGCTGTTTGAGCGTAGCTTTGCATGCTCCAGTCACCCTTGCAGCCGCAAATTTCGTACAGGAAGTTGTGAAGCATTTCACTTCCGTGTTCGGTATGCATAACTTCGGGGTGGAATTGTAAGCCGTATAATGCTCTTTCCTCGTTTTCAATAGCTGCATAGGGGCATTTTTCCGAATGTGCGGATGATACAAAGCCGCTTGGTATAGCGGTGATGAGGTCAGTGTGGCTCATCCATGTGGTACATTCCGAAGGAATACCTTTAAAGAGCTTTGAATCTGTTTTAAATTCGGTCCTGGTCATGCCGTATTCGCTCGTGTCGTTACTTTCGGCAGATTCGACCTTTCCGCCGAGTACATGACTCATAAGCTGACAGCCGTAGCAAATGCCGAGTACGGGCACACCGAGTTCAAATATTTCCTTGGAAATCTGAGGCGAATCGGGGTCGTAAACGCTGTTGGGTCCGCCCGTGAATATAATTCCCTTGGGATCGAATTTTTTTATTTCTTCTATGCTTGTCTTGTAGCTTTTTACCTCGCAGTAAACGTTACATTCACGCACGCGGCGTGCAATGAGCTGGTTATACTGACCGCCAAAGTCAAGCACCATAACTTTTTCGTGCATATATACCTCCAAAGGTTCATTTGTCTTGATTATAGCATATAATGAAGAGTTTGTCCAACAATTTGCTGAAATTATTTGACAAAAGACTGATTATAGTTTATAATGGACTTTGTTTGAGCGTAAAGGCTCGATATATGTCGCTGTAGCTCAGCAGGATAGAGCGACCGCCTCCTAAGCGGTAGGTCGGGTGTTCGAATCGCCTCAGCGACGCTAAAAGGGATGTGAAATGATTATTCACACCCCTTTTTATTTTTTTCGACTTTTACAATTCTTTTATTATGCTTTCTATCAGGCTTGCCATTTTCTTTGCGTTTTCGGCTCCCGAGGCTATTACTTCCTTGTGGTTGAGATTCGGGTCGGCAGCTTTATTTGTTATAAGAGAAACTCCGCATACTTTCATTCCCATATGTGCGCCTACCATTGCTTCCGTGGCAGTGCTCATTCCCACGGCATCTGCCCCGAGAAGTTTTAAAGCTCTTATTTCCGAAGGAGTTTCGTAATTGGGACCCGTAAGCTGGGCGTATACACCTTTTTTGGCTTTTATGCCGAGTTCTTTTGCTTTGCCGTAAATAAGCTCCGTCAATGCTTTATCGTACACATTTGACATATCGGGGAAGCGTGCTCCGAAAGCCTCGTCATTTTTTCCTATAAGAGGGGAGGGCACAAAAAATGAAATGTGATCTTTTATCACCATGAAATCGCCCGCATCCATATTTATTCCTCCCGAGGCGTTTGTGAGCACTAGCGTGTCGGCACCCATCAGCTTCATTAATCTTATCGGAAGTACGGTTTGCGCGGCAGAATAGCCTTCGTATATGTGAACACGTCCGTCCATAAGTACAAAGGGTACATTTTCGATATATCCAAAGCGAAACCGTCCTGCGTGTCCCGAAACGGTGCTTACGGGCATACCGCTCACATCTTCATAGGCTACGCTTCCTGTTTCTTTGGCGCTTTTCATTAGCCCGCCGAGCCCCGAACCGAGCACGAGAGCGACTTTTGGCTTAAAATCTTTTAATATATCCGCAAGCGCCGCTTCATCAAGTATTCTTAAAATATCGTCATAGCTTGTTTCGTTCATATTGCTTCTCCGTAATCAAAAAGACGGACACCGAAGCGTCCGCCTTACATCTGTATGTGACATGATTCGAACACGCGACCTTCTGATCCGTAGTCAGACGCTCTATCCAGCTGAGCTACACATACATAACCGAGAGTCACCTCTCAACTTTTCCATTATACACGCATTGTGCTGTTTTGTCAATGATTTTTTTCTTGGGAACCGCTGATTTAATTAATCATTCGCATATTTGGCTAATGTCACCGCATACTGCGTCAAAGCCCAGTTTGTAACTTTGCGAGCAAAGTTACAAATCC
>CAMOYW010000232.1 GCA_946630405.1 uncultured Clostridia bacterium
AGGTTTTCGCCTCTTACCCTTGCATCATACCCGTTTGCGGTCAATACATCGGCTATCTCCTCTTTATTTAAGCCGTACAAGCCGTTTGCAAAGATACAATTTACCAACGTTTTCCGCCTTTGTGAAAACGCCGCCTTTATAAGGGCAAAAAAAGCCTCTTCACTATCTACATTGACCGACGGTTTTTCGTTAACGGTGAGCCTGATAACTGCCGAATCCACATTCGGTCTGGGCATAAAGCAATTTCTCGGCACATTTGCCACAAGGTAAGGCTCACAGTAGTAACCCACCGCAAGAGAAAGTGCGCCGTAATCCTTCGTGCCGGGAGTTGCTTTCATGCGGTAAGCCACTTCCTTTTGTATCATCACCGTAACGGACTTTATGGGTATATGCTTTTCAAGTATGTTCATTATTATGGGGGTGGTGATATAGTAGGGCAGGTTTGCCACCATTTTAAATGTCTTGCCGGGATATTTTGCGATAAGCTCGTTAAGATCTAACTTTAAAATATCCTCATTTATTATCTCTATATTATTGTAGTCGGACAAAAGCTCTTCAAGCATTGGTATAAGGGTCTTGTCTATTTCGACTGTTATGACCTTGTGCGCCTTTTGCGCAAGTGCGGCTGTGAGAGTGCCTATACCGGGACCCACCTCTATCACCACATCATCATCGCTGAGGTCGGCGGCGGCTATTATTTTGTCGAGCACTCTTTCGTCCACCAAAAAGTTTTGCCCGAACCCTTTTTTAAAGGCAAAGTTGTAGTTTTCAACTATTCGTTTGGTTTTGTATGCTAAGCTTTCTTGCATTGTTTGTATTCCTCGGTCAGATCTTCCGCAATGTAATCATCGCTCATGCAGTGAAGATCGGCGATCCCGTCTTTTAAAAGTGTATATTCTTTTGAATTATAAAAAAAATCAAGCGCTTCCGCAAGCGTTAAAGAATTGTTTTTCGCAAACAGCTCAATAATTCTTGCATACTTTTTTTGTAAAAGAATAGGGTTTGCTTTCATAGTTGTTCACTTCCTATAAAAGTGAGATAATCATCAATAATTTGTTGCGAACGTATACATATTTGCATGTTTGGTTTTTCGTAAATCAACCTGCCCAATGCGGCAGAAGCTGAGATCAAATTTTGAAAATAAAGTTCTATGGTGTCAAAAACTTTATCGTTGGCAACTCCTCCCATGATTATATCATAATTTGAGTTGTCCGTTCCTGTGCGGCAGTCGATTATAAATTGAAGCAATTTTTCCGAATACGTTTCAAAGCGCAAAAAGTTGATCTCTTTTGAAGTAAAAACGGTGTCATTAAGCTTATAAGCGGATATAAAGGCACTGTTATCAGTTTTTAAAAATCTGTTGCATAAATTTATTGCTTGCTCTTTGAGCGGTGTAACGTAAAACCCTTTACCGAAGTCGACTTTCATTCTTGAATGAAGAACATCGGGATGTTCTACGATTACTTTTGAGCCGTGATATACTATCATATTGCCAACCCTTTTTCTCTTATGACGGATTCAATATCTTCCAATATATATAATTTATCCTGAGTGTGCAAAAAGTCATAGCACGATATTATATAATCGTAAAGAATGTTATTGTTTTTCAAAAGTGAGTATATATAAGTTGCGTCTTTATTATACTTTGAAGCAAGGTTTTCTATGCAAAAGACGGCAAACTCAAGTTCGGCGTTGTTTTGTATGCTGTTGTTTTGTTCATTCATAATGCTACCCTTTGTCAGAAAATCCGTTTTTTGCAACAAAAAAAACCCCGAAGCAAAGCTCCGAAGTCCTTTCAGTGCCCGAGACCGGAATCGAACCGGTACGGGATTTAACTCCCGCAGGATTTTAAGTCCTGTGCGTCTGCCAGTTCCGCCACTCGGGCAAAAAAATGGGAGCTACAGGGCTCGAACCTGTGACCCTCTGCTTGTAAGGCAGATGCTCTCCCAGCTGAGCTAAGCTCCCATACATGGCGACCTGGAAGGGGCTCGAACCCTCGACCTCCGGCGTGACAGGCCGGCGCTCTAACCAGCTGAGCTACCAGGCCACGTATTTGGCATTAACGAATTGATTATACATCATTTTTGATGTAATGTCAAGCATTAATTTTAAAATTTTAAAAGGCGACACCCAGATTCGAACTGGGGATCAGGGAGTTGCAGTCCCACGCCTTAGCCACTTGGCTATGTCGCCTTATACAAACACCCTAATGGTGCCTTGCCGTAAAACGGCGAATGACCCGTGGGAGAA
Source organism: uncultured Clostridia bacterium (assembly GCA_946630405.1). Classification (GTDB taxonomy): domain Bacteria; phylum Bacillota; class Clostridia; order Lachnospirales; family CAG-274; genus UBA3680. Next base: position 2,251 of record CAMOYW010000232.1, read on the forward strand.
TCGAACTCCCGTTTCAGCCGTGAGAGGGCCGCGTCTTAACCGCTTGACCAACGGGCCAAAAATAGCTCCCCGAGTAGGATTCGAACCTACGACCCTCCGGTTAACAGCCGGATGCTCTACCGCTGAGCTATCGAGGAATATTCAGCAAGAGATATGTTACCATAAAATCGAAGGTTTGTCAACAAAAAGTTTTATCAAACATATCCTCTAAAAGTGCCGGAGTAGGAGAGATTTGAACTCTCGCGCCGCGTTAACGACCTACTCCCTTAGCAGGGGAGCCTCTTCAGCCACTTGAGTACTACTCCAAAAAAGCACTTGATTATAATACCGTATTTCAAGCGATTTGTCAAGAACTTTTTTTAAGGAATCACTGATTTAATTAATCTTTCGCACATTTGGCTAATGTCGGCGTTTTATACAAGTTTTCTTTATCAACCTTTTTGAACCGTTAAAAAATGATCTTTTAAAAACTTATCCTGTAATTTTTAAGAACCAATGTATCGCTGTCCGAATACTCATAACGGTTGATTATGCGAAGAGTTGACGGTATGTCGGCTCTTTCGGCGTATTCATCCTTGATCAAGACAGTTTGCATAAAGATAAGGTCGGGTTCGATATTTTTTTCTTCATCCGCAGTACGGATCTTTACGATCATATCGTTTCTTGACTGTCTGTGTATCATAAAACAATCACGCTCTTTGTCAAAAAAATGACATTCCTGCAAAGTCCCGCTTTCAAAGAGTTCCGAGCCTTTGAATACCGGCTTTCCGTCCTGCACGGTGTAGGGTTCAAAAATCAGTCTTTCCTTAAAATATGCAAGTACATACCCCTTCGTCGGTATCTTATCCGATATTTGTATCATTTTTCTTAAGTCCCTCCGTATACCATTGTATCAGCGTTTCATCGGGCAGCATCGGGTCAAATCTGTCTCTGAAATATTGCAGCATATCCATAGGTATCAGTTCATCA
>CAMOYW010000233.1 GCA_946630405.1 uncultured Clostridia bacterium
TGAGAGCTGACGGAAGACCCGATTTGCAATACCCGAGACCGACATTCTTTTTTGAAATAGGTGTTAATTGGTGGCGGTACGGTATGTATTTTGCTCCAAAGCCTGTATTGCTTGGAGCCATGAGAAAGAAGATAATGGGGAATATCCCGCGTTTTACTGCCATAATCAACGACTTTAATGGAAACGGAAGCTTTGAACTTGAAGGGGATATGTATAAAAGAGTGTTTTACCCCGAAGCGGGAGATGAGCTGAACTTTTGGCTTCAACGCAAGGAACTTACTTTTATGCACTATGAGCCGTACACAAATAAAATCGTTTACGGCGAAGAACTCCCCGAATTTCTTGTAAAGGAATTTAAAATACTGTATCCCCTTTATAAATTTTTAGATGAAGGACTTTGATGTGGAAACTCAACTGACTGAAGAAGATCTGTTCTATATGGATGAAGCTCTCAAAAGAGCGGAAATAGCCTATGAAAATAACGAGATACCCATAGGGTGCGTTATAGTTCATGAGGGGCGCATCATAGGACGGGGTGAAAACAGAAGAAAACTTCTCGGGAACGTGCTTATGCACGCCGAAATAATAGCGATAGACGAGGCGTGCAAATATATGCGGGACTGGCGGCTTGAGGACTGCACCTGCTATGTTACGATAGAGCCTTGCCCGATGTGTGCGGGTGCCATATTGCAGGCGAGGATACCTCGGCTCGTTTTCGGTGCGCATAATCCGAAAGCGGGTTGTGTCGGCTCTTTGTATAATCTTCTCGATGATAAAAGATTCAATCACACGGTGGATGTCACATCCGGTGTGAAAGTTGAAAAATGCTCCGAGCTTATGACAAGATTTTTCAAGGAATTTCGTGAACGGGAGAAAGCTTTATCTTCACAGGTGGATTCCGATAAGGGGAATGTTGATATTGAAAGGGATAATATTTGACTTTGACGGCACCATTGCCGATACCTCCTATATATGGGAAAAGGTCGACAGAGATTTCTTTGCTGTAAGAGGTATGTCCGTACCCGAGGGCTATGTTGACAAAATCGCCACCATGAGCTTTATAGAGGGTGCCATATACACCAAAAACACATATAACATTATCGAAAGTGTGGAGAGCATCATGAATGAATGGAGCTCGCACGCTTTGTTTGAATATTCAAATAATGCAAGGCTGAAAAACGGTGCCAAAAAGTATATTGAATTAAAAAAAAGACAAGGCTTTAAAATAGGTCTTGCCACCGCATCCAATCCGGAATTTTACCGCCCCATGCTTGAAAGAGAGGGCGCTTTGGGTTATTTTGATGCTTTTGCCGACGGTACGGACGATGTGCGTGGAAAGGACTTTCCCGATATTTACCTTTTATGTGCCGAAAGGCTTGGTTTAAAGCCCGACGAGTGCACCGTATACGAAGATGTGTACAAAGGGCTTATGTCCGCAAAGAAATGCGGTATGAAAACTGTCGCCGTGTACGATGAATATGTAAAATACTATTGGGAGGCTCTTAAAAAAGAAGCCGATTCCTACATTATAGATTTTGACGGTGAATGATATGCTTTATGCGGGAGTTATCATAGATATATCTCACAGTGCGGTAGATAAGGTCTTTCACTACGAGTTGCCCGAAAACATCAACGCAGAAACAGGGATGCTCGTAAAGGTCCCCTTCGGTAAGGGAAATACCGTAAGAGACGGCTATATCGTAGAGATCGCCGATAAGGTGGATATTGAGGCTGATAAGCTTAAAAGCGTTATCTCACTCAGCGACAATGAGCCTGTGATAAGTCAAAGACGCTTGCAGCTTGCCGTCTGGATGAAGAAAAAGTACTACACCACTTTGAGCAGCTGCATACAGTGTATGCTGCCTGTGATGGTAAATAAGAAAAAGAAATATATTATTTCTTTAAATACGGAAAATCCCGACCTTTGGGAGCTTATACGAGGTATAAGACCTGCCGCAAAGAAGCAGCTTGCCATGATAGAGCTTTTAAAAAGCACGGGAGAACTTCCTCTGGAGCATTTCAAAAGCATTATAGGAGAAAACCTCTCTTCTTTAAATACGCTTATCTCCAAGGGTATAGTTGTAAAAAAAGAGGAATATGTTTCAAGAGGAAATTTACCTTCCGCACTTTATCCCGCGGGAAGTGTACCCATGCTCAACGAAGAGCAGAGAAACGCCGTTGAGAAAATATCACGGGGTTTTGATACCTCTAAGATATATCTTTTAAAGGGCGTTACGGGAAGCGGTAAGACGGAGGTTTATTTAAGGCTTATACAAGCAGTGCTTGATGAAGGAAAGCAAGCCATTGTACTTGTGCCCGAGATATCTCTTACCGAGCAGACCGTTTCAAGGTTTGTATCGAGGTTCGGAAGTAAGGTGGCTCTCACACATTCGGCTCTTTCGTACGGCGAAAGGTACGACCAGTGGGAGAGGGCGAGAAGAGGCGAGATATCGGTGATGATTGGACCTCGCTCCGCCATTTTTACTCCCTTTGAAAATTTGGGTATTATAATAATAGATGAAGAGCATGAGCATACCTACAAAGCGGAGAACAATCCCAAATATGATGCAAGAGAGGTTGCATTTAAGCTCGGTATGTTGTATAATTGCCCGGTAGTACTGGGTAGCGCCACTCCTGCCGTCACAAGCTATTATCGTGCGCTCAATTCCGAATTTGAGCTTGTGGAGCTGAACAACAGGGTAAACAATTCATATCCCGATGTCAGCATTGCGGATATGAGAGTAGAGCTTAAGGCTCGAAATCTCTCTATATTCAGCAGGGAGCTTATCGGGGAGATAGAAAAGGCTTTGGAAAGAAAAAAGCAGATAATTCTCTTTTTGAACAGAAGAGGCTATTCTTCCTTCGTTTCCTGCCGTGCCTGCGGCTACACCGTATCTTGTGAGCATTGCGATGTGAATTACACGTACCACAGGGGTATAAACAAACTGATTTGCCACTATTGCGGCGCTTCCGCACCCGTACCTCAGAAATGTCCCGTATGCGGCTCGGAATACATCCGCTACTTCGGTATCGGTACGGAAAGAGTGCTTTCCGAGGTCAACAAGCTTTTCCCAAATGCAAGAGCTATCAGAATGGATACCGACACTACCTCTAAAAAAGGCGAGCATAACAGGCTGCTCGGACAGTTCCGCAGAAAAGAGGCGGATATACTTATAGGTACGCAAATGATATCAAAGGGGCTTGATTTCCC
>CAMOYW010000234.1 GCA_946630405.1 uncultured Clostridia bacterium
CGGCTATGATCAAAAGGACTCTGTCGCCGTAATCCCTTCCATACACCTCGTTGATCATATGAAAACGATTGATATTGATAACAAGAGCATCCATGTCAGCAAAGGGAAAATATCTGTCATGCATTATACAATAGCGGTAGAAAAAGCATTTTGTATACAAGCCTGTAAGCATATCCCTTTCCGTCTCGTTTATGATGATATTATCCTCTGCAAGAGCAATGGAACGATTTATCCTTGCAAGTATCACATCGGGAAGATCGTAAGGCTTGGGTATAAAATCCACAGCCCCGAGCCTGAGACTTTCAACCTCGGCAGATTTTTCGGACGTAAGCACGATAACGGGTATTCTCTTAAGCTCAGCATCGGCTCCGAGTATTTTTAAAAGTTCGTATCCGTCAAGCTCGGGCATCATCAAGTCAAGAAGTATAAGAGACAACGTTTTTTCGTTTTGTTTAATAAGATCAAGAGCCTGAGAACCGTTTTCCGCATAAATGACCTCATAATCTCTGCTGACAATAAACCCAAGTAAGCGTCTGTTCACAATTTCATCGTCTACGATCAAAACTTTTCTTCTTATGTTATTTCCCTTGCTTAAATCAAACCTCATGGCAATCCCCCGACAGCATCGTATAATTCGCCTAATGTAATTATAGCTATTATAATATATTACCTACAAAAATTCAATACCCTTAATAAACTCTTAAGGGTATCTCCAAAAACTGCTTTATAGCAGAACGCAAAGAATGAGTTTTTAGAGGGGACCTTAAGTATGTTTACTATCTTCCCGTTTTTTTCGTTTATCCTCTCTGTTTTTTACAACTATCCTATGTCTGTAATCACTTTTTATCAGCTTATATGCAGTTGCGGTAAGCGGCACGGCACATATCATACCGACCAGGCCGAATAAACTTCCTCCGACCGCAACAGACGTAAATACAAACATTCCCGGCAGATCTATGGACTTACCCACGACCCTCGGATAAAGAAATGTATTATCTATCTGCTGTAAAACTGTGATAAATATAAAAAACATAAATGCCTTTATCGGCGAAACCGTAAGAATAAATATAATGGATATTATCTCGCCAGTCATAGGACCGATAACGGGAACAATTGCCGTAAATCCGATTATCATACCCACCATTACGGGATAAGGTAACCTAAATAAAAACATACCGAGCATACACAGTATGCCGACAATTGCCGCATCGGTAACCTGTGCTCTGAAAAAGGTCTTGAAATTGTTATTAAGAAGCTGAGCAACATTCACAAAATTTTTGCTTTTGGGAAAATATACCTTCAAAAGTCCCTTACACTGCGCGGCAAGCTTTTCTTTATCTATAAGAACGTAAATGGAAAGAGCAAAGCCTATGAACACTTTTGCCACTATATTTACAATTTCACTTGCAGAGCTTAACATGGAGCTGAAAAGTCCGCTAAAGCCGTTCATTAAGAATGTGCCTATATTCTGAATATAGTTGACCAGATCGTCTTCTGCAGGTATACTCTTGCTTATTTGCGAAGCATATTTGCCGATATATTTATTTTGCCTTATTTTTTCGTCATTCAGTAAATTAAGAGCTTCACTTTTTATGGTGGTAAGGATCTTAACAAAGCTGTTTACAAATTCTGGTACCACAAGCCACACCATTACCACGATCAACGCTATAATGGTGCTGTACGCAAGTATCAACGAAACAACTCGTATAAGTCCGCTTCTTTTTATATCTCTTTTTTTGATTTTTTTTATCAGCGAACATATGCTCGATTCATAGCCCGACATTAAAATATTCACCAAAAAAGCCATGATCAAGCCCAAAAATATTCCCGATGCCGCTCCGAGCAAAAGCGATATAAAATCCACCGCGCTTTGCCAATAGTATATACACAAAAAAGTCACAAAAGCGACTACGGCAAGTGGTATCCACTTAATAAAATCTTCTTTTTTCATATTATTCTTCAAACAATGCTCTTGAAAATTCCTTACTGTCAAATTCCCGCAGATCATCTATTGCTTCTCCCACGCCTATGTAACGAACGGGAAGATTCATCTCATGCTTTATGGCTATTACGATACCGCCTTTAGCCGTACCGTCAAGCTTTGTAAGCACAAGTCCGGTAATATCGGCAGCTTCTTTAAACAACTTTGCCTGCTGTAAAGCATTTTGACCCGTAGTGGCATCAAGCACAAGCAAAGTTTCCACCTTAGCCTCCGGGTACTCCCTTGCAATTATCTTTGAGATCTTGCTAAGCTCGTCCATAAGGTTCTTTTTATTGTGCAATCTCCCTGCGGTATCACATATAAGTATATCCGTTCCTCTTGCCTTGGCAGCCTTAACGGCATCAAACACAACGGCACCCGGGTCGGAATTTTCCTGATGCTTTATAAGCTTTGCATCGCTTCTGTCCGCCCACACCTGCAGCTGATCTATGGCAGCAGCCCTGAAAGTATCGGCAGCCGCAAGCAACACACTCTTTCCGTTAGCTATGTACTTTGCCGTCAACTTTCCTATGGTCGTGGTCTTTCCGACTCCGTTCACACCTATTATAAGCAAAACGGTAGGCGTAGGAAGTTCAAAAGGTTCTTCATCCTCTTCAAGAATTTCGCTGATCACTTCAACTATTGCCTCTTTAACCTCGGATGTATCGTGAAGCTTATCTTTTTTGACCTTATCACGAAGTTGTTCTATGATATACCCCGATGTTTCCACACCCACATCAGCCATAATAAGCGCTTCTTCGAGTTCCTCGTAAAACTCCTCGTCTATCTTTGTGAAGGATTTTAAAACGCCCTCAACACCCGACATGAGGTTTTCTCTTGTTTTGGCAAGTCCTTGCTTAATTCTTGCAAAAAAGCCCGCTTTTTTAGGTTCTTCCGTGATCTCATCAGCTTCCTGCTCTTCGGGTTCAGTCAAAGTAGCTCCATCCGATCCGATTTCTTCAATTTCTTCGGTTTCTTCGATTTCTTCACTCTCTTCTTCGGAAGCGATCTCTTCTATCTGCTCCGAATACTGTTCCGAATCGGCAGTTTCATCATCTGCCGCTTCTTCACTTTCATATTCTTCTGTTGTTTCAAAGCTTTCTTCAAGACCTTCATCGTCTGTTACATCGTCCGAGAGTTCTTCCTCCTCTTTCGATGTTTCTTCGGTAAGTTCTTCGATATT
>CAMOYW010000235.1 GCA_946630405.1 uncultured Clostridia bacterium
GGAGCTTTCGGGAGGTCAAAAAACGAGGGTAGCTCTCGGTAAGCTGCTTCTTTCACGTCCCGATATACTTCTTTTGGATGAGCCTACAAATCACCTTGATATAGGTGCCACACAGTGGCTTGAAGAGTATATACGTTCATTTAAGGGTACGGTCATAGTTATTTCTCACGACCGTTATTTCCTTGACAGGGTGGCTTCAAAGGTGGTGGAGCTTGAACGCACACATTCAAAGGTTTATTTCGGTAATTATACCTATTACGTAGCCCAAAAAGCGACGGACAGGGAAAATGAAATGCGAGCCTATGAAAATCGCCAGCGGGAGATAAAGCACCAGGAAGAGGTCATTAAAAAGCTGAGGGAGTTTAACAGGGAGAAGTCCATAAAACGCGCGGAAAGCAGAGAGAAGATGCTTGAAAAGATCGAGCGGATAGAACGCCCCGAGGCTTTGCCCGATAAAATGCGGCTTGAGATAAAGCCTGCCGTAGAAAGCGGTGGAGACGTACTTGAACTTAGCGGAGTGTCGATGAGCTTTTCCGCAAAAGAGCTTTTTACGGATGTTTACCTATCAGTTAAAAAGGGAGAGAGGATAGCGATAATAGGCGATAACGGTATCGGTAAGACCACTCTTATACGTATCGTTACGGGTAGACTTACTCCCACATTCGGTGAGGTGAAGCTTGGAGCGAAAGTCAAGATAGGCTATTATGACCAGGAGCAGGCTGAGCTTAACGAGAATAAGACCATAATCGAAGAAATTACGGACATATATCCCACACTTCAAACCGGCTATGTCAGAAACGTGCTTGCCGCCTTTGTATTTAAAGGGGATGATGTATTTAAGCCCATATCTTCCCTGTCGGGCGGAGAAAAGGGTAGGGTGGCTCTTGCGAAACTTATGCTTTCGGGTGCAAATTTCCTTGTGCTTGACGAGCCGACAAACCACCTTGATCTTGAATCAAAGGAAATACTTGAAAATGCTTTGAAGTCCTATACGGGTACGGTGCTTTGCATTTCGCACGATAGATATTTTATAAATGCCGTTGCCGAAAAGACTTTGGAAATGACCAAAACGGGACTTGTAACTTACTTGGGTAATTATGATTATTACCTTGAAAAGAAGCAAGCAGAGGTTGAGGCAGTAGCTATAAACGAAGTTGTTTCCGAAAGCAAGACCGACTGGAAAAGACAAAAGAGTGAGCAAGCCGCCATCAGAAAAAGGGAAAACGAGCTTAACGCCATTGAAAAGGAAATTAACGAACTTGAAGAAGAAATAGAAGTACTTAATGAACAGCTTGACCTTAAAGAGATATATACCGATGCCGTAAAGGCGAGAGAGGTATACGAGCAAAAAGAGGAAAAAGAGGAAAGGCTTATGTTGCTGTACGAGAAGTATGATGAGCTTTCATAGGAGGGGAATATGGATTTTCTTGGAGTTATTTTAACGATAGTTATAGTATATTATATTTATATACAAAAAAAGAAGGATGAGGACAGACCGAGAAGCATTGATGTAAACGATCTGCTTAACGGGGATATACCTAAGCCTTCGGAAAAGAATACACGCAATTCTATGTCGTGGAAAACAGGCGGAGGTGCCTATGATTTTTCGGACGATGACAGTATAAGAAGGCTTTTGGGTAGGGGCGAAGCCGTAAGTACACCTTCTTTTGCATCCGAATGGATACCCTTGGATGCACTTATGGACGAGAACAATTACCATACCACCTATGCCGAAAGCCCATACATACAAAACAACACAAAGCCCGTAGCCGCAGAAATGCGTATACTTACGCCTTCGTTTAATGTGGAGAGCTTTATAACCCTTGTAAAGGGTCTTTTTACCCGTGCGGTCGAGGAAGGCACTAATGCTCACTCGCTTGCCTTTGTACTTAACAGTGTGGATCTAAACGAGTTGCCCGAAAAATTTGATTACATAAAAATGTGCTATATCAACAACTACATTAAAGATAACACTTATGAAGCACTTAAATGCCTTGTGGAAATAGACACAAAAGATCCAAAAGAGCAGATACGCAAGTTCTTTGTCACTCTCAGGCGGGAAAATGCCATAAACAGAAGCTCAAACGGTGAAGTTATAAATGTAAGCTGCCCCAATTGCGGCGGTGTGGTGCAATTCGATAAGCCTAATCAAAAGATAACTCAATGTCCTTATTGCGGTCAGACCGTTACATTTGCCGAGTACGACTGGGCCATTTCCGAGGTGGAAAGGATCAAACCGGAAACAAAGATAACCAACCGTGCTCTTGTGGACGTTCAGAAGCTTAGGGATAAAGAAAACAAGAGTAATGCGGCTAAGGGTGGTATAAATGCTTTTTGATTCACATGCACATTATGAGGATGAAAAATTCGACGGTGTAAGAGATGAACTTATACGCACAATGCACGGTGCAGGCGTTGCGGGGATAATCAATGCGGGCTCGGATATTGAAACGTCCGTCAAAAGTATTGAGCTTGCACATAAATATCCGTTTATATACGCCGCTGTGGGAGTTCATCCCGAGGAAGCCGACAGATATGACAGGGAAAAGATAGCGGAGCTTGCAGGCGATGAGCGTGTGGTAAGTATAGGCGAGATAGGTCTTGATTATCACTGGGAAGAAAATCCCGACAGAAAGACACAAAAGGAAGCTTTTGTATCGCAGCTTTTGCTTGCCCATGAGTTTGATTTGCCGGTGGAGATACATTCAAGGGATGCCGCTGCAGATACCTTTGAGCTCGTCAAATCTTCACCTTGTAAAAAGGGTATGATGCACGCCTTTTCGGGAAGCTTGGAGCTTGCGAGGGAATATATAAAGCTTGGCTTTTATATATCCGTGGGGGGCGTTGTGACTTTTAAAAACGGTAGAAAACTTGCGGAGGTAGTTAAGGAAATACCGCTTGACAGGTTTTTGATAGAGACCGATTCTCCTTATCTCTCGCCCGAACCGAATAGAGGAAAGACCAATAATTCCACTAATTTGAAATTCATAGCCGAAAAAATAGCCGAGCTTAAATCGGTAAGCTATGATGATGTGGTAAGGGTAACGGAAGAAAATGCAAGGGCGTTGTTTGGGATATGATTTTCGGACGTGTTAATAAAGTGTAGCAGTTTAATTTTCAAAAATACATTATAAAAGGCTGTGGAATCCACAGCCTTTTTG
>CAMOYW010000236.1 GCA_946630405.1 uncultured Clostridia bacterium
TATGCGGTGACATTAGCCAAATATACGAAAGATTAATTAAATCAGTGTTTCCTTAGGTATATTACAGAGATTGATGAGATAAAAAAGTATGTATGCAGTATTATTTTGTGAATACTTTTGTGTTTTTTTATTATGACAGGCGGTTGCATATAAATAACGGTGAGTAAATGTAAAGGAATGATAAATTAATAGTTATATTTGTTGAATTTTTATAAATAAATATGCTATTTACATAAAAATATTGGTAAAAATACAAATAAAGGTCTTGTAATTTGTAATAATTGTGATATAATATACACAAAAATGTAAAGTAAATGTAAACTCATCGGATGTAGTTATCCGTGTGCTGGGGGTTTATATTGACTTTACGGTAAAACGAAAAGGAGGAATTTAAGTAATGAAAAAAAGCTATTACAAGGCTTTAAGTCGTTTGCTTGCAGGTGTTATGATCATATCATCCGCATTTGGTACGACTTTTGTATCCGCACAAGACGGAGAGGTTATTGCGGTAGTTGAAGAAGGCGATTCATCGGTAAAGGATGATACGGAAACTGTTGCTGCCGTTTCCACATACGATGATGAAGAGCTTGCTTCTTACGATGCTTTAGTTCCTGCTACTGTGGGTACGACCTATTCGGAAGATTTTACGGGTGTTGCCAAGAGTGAGTCAGGCTCGATAAACGGCAAAACCGTTGCGGGCGGTACGGTCAGGATCAATACTGCACAAGGTTACGATCACGGTTCGGGTCATGGCTTGGCACTTTATGACGGAGACAGCTTTGATATTTCCGTGGCAGGTGTGGCGACTGTCAAGGTCACGCTTTGTCAATACGGTCACGGCACCTCACTTGATCTCTATGACGGGGATAAGCTTGTAGCAAGCGCCGATGCTATCAGCGCCGACGGAGACGGTGCGGTGGTTTCTCTTAACTACGCAGGTCCTGCAAAAGAGCTCAGCTTGAAGCTTACCGCTTCGGGTGAAAGCTACATACATGCGATCAGTGTGGAAAATGCGGAAGAGGGTGCTGTTTTACCTGCGGAAGTCGGCAAGACATATACGGCTGATTTTTCTGCCATGGCTGAAAATGCAGAAGTTACCGAAGGTCAGTCGATCGACGGAATGTTGTTCGGTGAGGGTACGATCAGAGGTATCGGCAAAGCAGGTACAACATTCAGAAATGACAAGCATGCTACCAACATGAAGCCGGGTGACGGATTTAAGATCAGCGTTGCAGGTAATGCGGACATATCTCTTTTGACATGTGCGTTCGGTGTAGATAGTAAGTATATTATCAAGTCTTCGGACGGCAGTGTGCTTGGAGAAGTTATAAGTAAAAATCCTGGCGCGGACGGAGAGGAAGTAGCTCAGGTATTCAGCTATGTAGGTGATGCTGATGTTCTTACCGTTACTCTTGATGAAACGGCTTCAGATCAGGCATATCTTCATTCGATCACCGTTGACAACAAGAGTGATAAAGAACCTCTTGAAGCTGCGCAAAAGGGTGAAGTTTATATTGCAGACTTTGCAGAAACAGATGCAGAAGGTAACTTTGTTATCCCTGCCGATGTCTATGACAATACACTTTTTGCCGGAAATCATATCAGAGCAAACGGTACGGGTGGAACCCGTGCAGATAAGCATGGTGCCGATATCAAGCCCAACGATAGTTTTGATCTTTCCGTTGCGGGTCCTGCAAATATAATAATTCTTTCCTGTGCGTTCTCGTCATCGGACGGTGTTTATACTCTCTATGATGCTAACGGTAATGTTGTGGATTCCGTTTCCGCTCTTCCCGAAGAGAATGTCGGAGCTGACGGCAGCGAAACTCCTCTTACCATGCGTTACGACGGTGAAGCGGGTGAGCTTAGACTTGTTTACACAGGTAAAGGTCAGGGCTATATGCACTACATCAAAGTTGAGAACGACTTTGAAAATGTAGGCGAAGCAGTCGACTTTGAACTTTGGTTTGATGATGTGGCAGGTACAGCCGATGGTACGGGTACATTTAATCCCGACACTTTCACTTATGGCGGAACAACTGTTGAGATGGTAGGTGCCGAAGGCGAAGTATTTAAAGTTCCCAATACGAATTTCCAGAATCTTGAAAGAGAAGGAAAGATAGTTAATGCTTATAAGGCAGGTAACAGACCTCAGAAAGATGACGGAGCGAATTGCAACGACATGACAAAGATACCCGTACAGGGCGACGGTAACTGCGTTGTTGTAACTCCCGCTGCAAGAGGTATGTTTACCGCTTGGGTGCGTGCTTTTGACGGTAAGGAAGCAAGGATCTGGAGATTCCTTAACGGAGAACGTGTAGGTTATACATCTTTCAATACGGGTGATACGGCTGTTGAACAGGTTTCCTTCATTGCAGAGCCCGGATATCAGTATGTTATCTGTACAACGGGTCAGACCAATAACTTCGCTGTTGCGGGTGTGAGATATATTGCAGATAAGAAGATAACCGTTCCGGTCGATGACTGGGTAGTACCTTACGGCAGCTCGTATAACTTCGATCCTGCAAAGTTTGAAGTTTACGACAGTTATCTTGGTACGAAGATAGGCGAGATAGACAAGAACACCAAAGAACTCAACGTTTTAGCGGGTCATAAATATTATCTGTGGTCGCTCGATCCCGGTGTGGGAGCAGTGTTTACATCCACATCGACTACCGAAGCTGTCATTGATGAAAATACAACGAGTGTTCAGCTTCTGCTCAGCGAGATACCCGATACTACGCTTCGCGGAGAGTTTATAACAAGCGATGGCGGTACACCCGATGTAAGTGAACTTACATTTACAAACAATATTTCGGGTGGCGTTTACACCGCTCAAATAAGTCCCGACGGAAAGAGCTATACATGTACATTGAAGCCCGGCGAGTATACCACAAGTGTTACCGCAGGCAGCTACAATGCAATGGATCATGCCCATGTTGAAGGTGACTTTGACAATGTGAATGACATTTATTTAAAAGAGCTCGAAGATTCCAACTTCATACTTCCCGTGGAAATAAGCAATAAAGCTTCTAAGCTTCAGTTCATCAAGGCAGATGCGGAAGGAAGCAGATTGCAGTATAATAACGGCACTTCAATTTCCGCAACAGAGGGCGGCAAGATCATCGTTCCTGTAAGCGGAAAGAAGAAAGTATTGGTT
>CAMOYW010000237.1 GCA_946630405.1 uncultured Clostridia bacterium
TCGAAATCGCTTCTGCCTCGTATAATTTCCACAACTTGAGGTATATCGCTTACAAATCTGCATATTATTCGTATGCCGGCTACATCTTCCAATTTATCAAGAGCATTCTCGATGGGTATGGAACGCCTGTTGGCTTTTTCTATTATACTTGATACTCTTTTGACTCTGCCTATTACATCTTGTATGGGGCATTGCCTTGCAAGTCTTTCGTAATCTCTTTTTATACCGTTGAATTTTACTATCAGTTCATCCACTGCCTGAGCGTAAGGCAGGAGTTCCTTTTGCCAATCTATATCAGCCATTTTTGTTCCCCCTTTACGCTTTTATTATAGCATACGATAATTTATTTTTCAATAAAAAGGGAGTGTGAAAAACGAGTTTTTCACACTCCAAAAGACTATTTATTTGGTTTTTTCGCAAGGCATAAGGAAGGAGCCGTCAAGTACTTTTTGAAGTACATATGCCGCATCCGCACTTGTTATCTTGCCGTCAAGGTTTACATCTATTATGCCGAAACCGTTGTCAAGTTCTTTTTCGGCATTGGTGATACTTTCGGCTCTAAGTGCTCTTTGGAGTATATCCGCACCGTCGCTTGCGGTAAGTTTGTCGTTGTTGTCCGCATTTCCGTATATAACGGCAGGCTCGGGTGTGGGAGTAGGAGTCGGCTCATCTCCGCTTACTCCGTAAAATCCCACTTCGGGTATATTTGCATCTATATCTCTGTCTGCCGCAGATACCGCCGTAAGGAAGTATACGCTGCTTATTTCCGCAACATCTACATTTGTGGTGGTCTTTACGCCGTTTACATCAAGCTCGACAGTCTGTGCATCCATATCAAAGGTGAATACATAGTTGTATACCTGATTTGCGATCTCGCCCATTCCCGAGATATTTTTGTATACGGGGGTAGGGGAAGCTGTGCTTCTGTCAAGAGTTCTGAGAGAAAGTATCTTATTTTCGTCGGAGGCAAGAGATGCTATTTCTCCGACCGCTCCGGAAGTGGTCTTTCCTCTTACCTGTAAGAATGCCCATTTGCTCGTTGCCTTTGAAATACGGGGACGAACATGACCTCTTACTACGACCTTACCCTTTGAAAGGGGTTCAAAGCTGTTTTCCCACCATACGGATACCTTTGTGCTGTCGTCTACAAGACGATATTCATCGGTATTTGAATTGTAGGAAACATAAGCATCCTGAGGGCTGTCGGGAAGTGTGTTTTCGGGAAGGAAGCCCGACTGCTGCTCTATGGAAGCAACGGTAGTTATTTCAATGGGAGCCTCCGTTGTGGTTTCCGTAGTGCTCTCCGTAGTCGTTGAAACCGTAGTGGTTATCTCAACGGGGCCGCTTCCGTCACTTGCACCGCCTACACTTACAAGAGTCTTGTTTGCCATATAGCTTGTAAGCTGACTTCTGAGATTTGTGTTTATATCGGAACTTGCATCATCTGCCGCTGTAAAGGTAAACTTGAATTCCTGACCTACTCTTCCCGCATACTGTAATGCAAGATCTCTTGCCGTCTCGGGAGAGTCGGGAGTAAGAGACTGAATATAATTGCTCTTTGTATCAAAGTTGTTGTAGGTAGCGCCGGCGATAGTTGTGTAGCTGAGTACCTGACTTCTTGAATCGGCAACGCATGCATCGCCGTTACCTGCGGTGGCACCGTTTGAATCGGGTGTGAATTTTGTAAGTTCGCCCGTTATGTAGTTGCCGTACATTTTAACGGCACCTGTGGGGTCACTGTCATCGAATGTTTTTGAACCGCCGTTTGTGTCTCTGTCCTGACCTGCAGAACCTTGAAGAGTGGGGTTCTTTGTGTTTCTAAAGTAGTTGTTTTCAACAAATGCGTTACTCTTTGCGGAAACGCCTACGCCGTACTTTGAACAGCCGTCATAGTAGTTATTGAATACATGTACGGACATTGTCCTTACACGGGGCATTCTGGAGTCGGAATGGTCGAACCAGTTGTGGTGGTAGGAGATAAAGTTATCGCCGGTTTCGCTCTTCATACCGCAGAGGGAGACTTTTCCGCCGTCCCAGTAGTGGTTGTAGCTGAGTGTTACATAGCGAGAGTCGCCCTTTACGTCGGTAGAACCGTCGCCCTTTACTTTATCGCCCGAGCCTTGTACACCGTAGAAGAACTCGTTGTTGTGTATCCATATGTTGCAGTTGCTCGTGTCAAGAGAGATACCGTCATCCTTGAAGTCGTGGATGGCAAGATTTCTTATCTCCACATTACCTGCGTTACGGCAAAGGATACCGAAGTTTAAGGAAGCGTCTGCACCGATACCTTCTATGGTCGTGTTAATATCGGTATATGCTTTCTGAGGCTTAACTTGTATATATCCGCTGCCGTTAAGCTGATCTCCCGAATAATCTATCTTTCCGAGAAAACGAACACAAAGGGGATTACCGCTTTGTTTATGTCTGTTTTCAAGTATGTTTGAAAGACCTGTGAATCCGCCGTATGTCACATTGTCTATGTCGCTTGCGCTTGTGATGTAGATAACGTCGGCATTTGATTTTAATGTACCGTCGCCGTTATAAGCACCGCTTTGGAGCGGGTCGGCCGTGTGATACAGTGTGGATGTGGGGTCGAAAGTAAAACCGCGTCTGTCGTGAGCTACGACCGACACACTTTTTGTCGCACTTGCGATCTCAACATTCGATTTGTTTACGCAACGCACACGTAACGTGTAGTTACCTGCTTTCAAGCCTACTACATCGGCTCTCCATCTGTCCGAATACTGTCTTACAAGAGAATCGTCGATAGTTGTGAAGTTTGTACCGTCCGAGGAATAGTCCACGTAGTAGTGATCGGTACCCGTAAATGCTGCCCATTCAATGTAAGCGGCTTCTTGTGCGCCTTTTGCATCATGCACAGTAACCGTATCAGCCATAGCCCGGAGCTCAACATTACTCTCTGAAACATCCGAGCCGTAAGAGCTGAGAACGAAGCCTGTGGTTGCAAGCGAAACGGCAAGCACACCGCTTAAAAATCTTTTAAGAGATATTTTCATCAATACTCCTCCTTATAAATTTGCATTAATTGGATTTTATCATATATGCCGGTTCAAATCAATAAATATTTTGTTGTTTTTTTAGATACATCTTGTCATTATATAATAAAAAAAACGAGACCG
>CAMOYW010000238.1 GCA_946630405.1 uncultured Clostridia bacterium
ATCCTTTTTTCAAAAATATGACAGAATATTTTATAATAGGCGAAATAGTAAATACACAGGGCATAAAAGGCGAAATGCGAGTAATGCCCTCCACGGACGATATAACACGCTTTGAGCGGCTGAAAACAGTATACGTTGAAAGACGAGGCCGTCTTGAAGAGCATAAGGTGACGGGAGTGCGCTATCACAAGCAGTTTGTGCTTATAAAGCTTGAAGGCATAAACGATATGACCGCCGCAGAAGCCTTTAAGGGTTCTCTTTTAAAAGTACACCGCTCCGATGCCATACCCTGCGAGGAAGGCGAATATTACGTTGCCGACCTGATAGGGCTTAAGGTGATAAGCGACGAAGGTGAGGAACTCGGAACACTTGCAGATGTGCTCTTTACGGGTGCAAACGATGTGTATACCGTAAAAAAAGAAGGCGAAAAAGACCTTCTCATACCCGCAATAAAGCAATGTATACTAAATGTAGACCTTGACAAAGGCGAAATGCTCGTACATCTTTTGGAAGGGCTTAGGGAACCGCTGATTTAATTAATCATTCGCATATTTGGCTAATGTCACCGCATACTGCGTCAAAGCCGCTCAACATAGCTTATGGCTATGTCTTCGCGACTTTTCCTTGTCTGCAATGACATTATCTCAAATCTGCTTCAAGTGAATTAATCAGCGTTTCCTTAGAGATCTGCCTTGACAATACGAATAAAAAAATGACTTTTCACATACTTACACTTTTCCCCGAAATGATACATGCGGGACTTGAGCACAGCGTTATAGGGCGCGCCTCGGAAAACGGAATAATAAAACTGAATACCGTGAATATACGGGATTTTTCGGGCAATAAGCACGGCCATGTGGACGACTACCCCTACGGAGGCGGCGTGGGTATGGTGATGCAGGCAAAGCCCATATACGATGCTTACATGAGCATACGCCCGCTTCTTTCGGAAAACACCCCGTTTATATACTTAAGTCCGCAAGGCGCTCCGTTTAAACAGGCAAAGGCGCAGCAATTAAGCGCCGAAAAGGATATCGTACTGCTTTGCGGTCACTACGAGGGCGTAGACGAGAGGATAATAGAAGAACTCGTAACCGAGGAGATATCCATAGGCGATTACGTATTGACAGGCGGAGAGCTTGGCGCAATGGTTATAGTGGATGCGGTCTCCCGTCTTATCCCGGGTGTGCTGAACAAAAACGAGAGTTTTATGGACGAAAGCTTTTCCGACGACCTTTTGGAATATCCCCAATATACAAGGCCTCCCGAATTTATGGGAAGAAAGGTGCCCGACGTGCTTCTGAGCGGAAACCACGGGGAAATAGCGAAATGGCGCAGAGAAAAGCAAATAGAACGCACGAGGCAAAAGCGCCCCGATATGCTGAAACAAAAATAAAGGAACCACTGATTTAATTAATCAGTGGTTCCTTAGCTTTATATACAAGAAAATATGTGATATTGTTCGGCATTGTGTGAATGGCTCTGATGTGTAGGGTTTGTTTTGTAGATCAACAGGTATGATAAATATTTTTTTCAATTACCTATTGACATAGTAGGCGAATAGGTGTATAATGCAATAAAATTTACACAGAGGAGTTAATCTATGAAAATATATGCAGATAATGCGGCTACTACCAAAATGAGTAAAAAAGCCGTTGAGACAATGTTTTACCATGTGGAAAACACTTTCGGCAACCCCTCCAGCCTTTACGAAGTCGGCCAAAGAGCCAAAGAGGTGCTTGAGCAAGCCCGTGAAGATGTGGCGAAGGTCATAAATGCAGAGCCGGGCGAAATATACTTTACCTCGGGCGGAAGCGAAGCTGATAATCAAGCCATACTCACCGCCGCCGAGCTTGGCAGGCAAAAAGGAAAGAAGCACATCATATCGAGCGCTTTTGAGCATCATGCGGTGCTCCACACTCTCAACAAGCTTGAAAAGCAAGGCTTTGAGATCACCCTTTTGGATGTACACGAAAACGGCATAGTTTCTCCAAAGGAGCTTGAAAACGCCATAAGGGAAGACACCGCTCTTGTAACGATCATGTTTGCAAATAACGAAATAGGCACTATACAGCCCATCAGAGAGATTGGCGAAATATGCCGTAAGCACGGCGTTTTGTTCCACACGGATGCCGTACAGGCTGTGGGACACGTTCTCGTAGATGTAAAGGCAGACAATATAGATATGCTTTCATCATCGGCACACAAATTCCACGGACCCAAGGGCGTAGGCTTTTTGTATGTGAAAAAAGGGATACGTCTGCAAAACCTGATCGAAGGCGGAGCACAGGAAAAGGGAAAGCGTGCAGGCACAGAGAATTTACCTTCCATTGCGGCAGCCGCCGAGGCACTGAAAGAAGCATATTCAAAAATAGACGAAAACAGCGAAAAGCTTACCAAACTGAGAAACAAGCTCATAAAAGGGCTTGCTGAAATACCTCACAGTGCATTGAACGGTGATGCCGAGCATAGGCTCCCGGGCAACGTAAACTTCTGTTTTGAGGGGATCGAGGGAGAATCCCTTCTGCTTCTTCTTGATGATAAAGGGATATGCGCATCCTCGGGAAGTGCATGCACCTCGGGCGACCTTGACCCGAGCCATGTGCTCCTTGCAATAGGCCGTGTACACGATGTTGCTCACGGTTCTTTGAGGCTGAGCTTAGGGGAAGACATTACTGACGAAGAAGTGGATTATATAGTCAAATCTACCAAAGAAGTAGTAGACTATTTAAGAGGATTCTCCCCTATATGGAGAGACCTTGTAAGCGGAAAAGGAAAGTTCATACTTTAAGGAGGATAAAATGGCACTATACAGCGAAAAAGTAATGGATCACTTCAGAAATCCCAGAAATGTAGGTGTGATAGAAGATGCCAACGGTATAGGTGAAGTTGGTAACGCCAAATGCGGCGACATAATGAAAATGTACCTCAAAATAGAGGATGATATAATAAAAGATGTAAAATTTGAGACTTTCGGTTGCGGCAGCGCCATAGCCTCAAGCTCCATGGCAACGGAGCTGATAAAAGGAAAGCCCGTATCGGAAGCCATGACCCTTACCAACAAAGCGGTAGCCGAAGCTCTCGACGGCTTGCCTGCCTACAAAATGCACTGCTCCGTACTTGCGGA
>CAMOYW010000239.1 GCA_946630405.1 uncultured Clostridia bacterium
ATGCGGTGACATTAGCCAAATATGCGAATGATTAATTAAATCAGTGATTCCTTAATTACATAGAATCAAAGAGTGTCAATTGGTCGGTGTCTCGCATGTTGCCGAGTACCCCGCTGTCTCTGAGAAGCTCTATGAGCTTGTTTCCGAGATGCGTTCTTTCCCGGAGGTTTTCAACGGTCGAAAACTCTCCGTCCTTTCTTGCATTTACTATATATTCGGCGGCGCTTTTTCCAAGCCCTTGCAGGGAACAGAACGGGGGCAGTATTACCTCTTCACCGCTTTTGTTTTTGATGACTTTGAACTTAGAAGCCTCGGACTGATAAAGATCGATGGGGGCAAAGCCGAATCCTCGTGCATACATTTCTATCACAAGTTCAAGCACGGGACGCATTTTTTTGTCCTTTTCGGCAGCCTCATCTCCGAGAGCATCCGTTTCAGCCATTTTTTGTTTGATCTTTTCGGGTCCGAAGCAGAGCAGTTCGTAATCGAAATCCTCCGATTTTACCGAAAAGGTCGCTGCATAAAACGCCAGCGGATAGTGTATTTTGAAATATCCTATCCTTATGGTATTTGTAACATAGGCTACGGCATGACCTTTGGGGAAAAGGTACTGTATTTTTTTACAGCTGTCGATATACCATCTCGGTACATCGTGTTCCACCATTATCTTTTCGTATTCCGCAAATTTGGCAGGGTCTTTTTGTGCCTTTCCTTTACGCACAAACTCCATTATGGAAAAGGCGGTAAAGTTTTCTATGCCGTAGTTTATGAGATAGCCCATTATATCGTCTCTTGTGGCGATAACGTCTTTAATGGTAACTACGTTGTTGTTTACAAGGTCTTTTGCATTGCCGACCCACACGTCCGTTCCGTGAGAAAGTCCCGATATCCTGACAAGGTCAGAAAAGGTGGAGGGCTTGGTTTCCATAAGCATTTGTCGCACAAAGTTCGTGCCGAATTCGGGCAGACCGAGTGAGCCTGTTTCACATCCTATTTCCTCGCTTGTAACTCCGAGCGCATCGGGAGAGGTAAACAGGGAGATGGTCTTTCTTTCATCAAGAGGGACGGTGGTGGGGTCAACGCCCGTAATGTCGTAGAATATGCGGATGATGGTAGGTACATCATGGCCGAGCATATCGAGCTTTAAAAGTCTGCCGCTTATGGAGTGGTAATCAAAGTGTGTTGTAGTCACATCCGAGTTAAAGTCGTTGGCAGGTCTTTGTATTGGCGTGAAATTGAGTATATCGTTGTCGCTCGGTACGACCATAAGTCCGCCGGGATGCTGACCCGTAGAGCGCTTTACACCCACACAACCCATTGCGAGCCTTTTCTTTTCGGAGCTTCTTATTTGTATGCCTTTTTTCTCACAGTATTTGTTTATATATCCGTATACCGTTTTTTCTTGCAGCGTGGATATTGTACCCGCTTTGAATACAAAGCCTTCTCCGAAAAGGGTTTCACAATATTTGTGTGCTCTTGTTTGGTACTCGCCGGAGAAGTTAAGGTCTATATCGGGCTCCTTATCGCCGTCAAAGCCCAAGAAAGTTTCAAAGGGTATGGCTTGCCCGTCTTTGTGAAGAGGTTCTCCGCAAACGGGACACAGTTTATCGGGCAGGTCGAAGCCCGACATGCTTTCACGGGCATATTCTTTTACCGTGGGTGAATCAAAGTCCGAATATTTGCATTTTTTACATACATAATGCGGCTGTAAAGGATTAACTTCTGTTATTCCCGCCATTGTGGCTGCAAAGGATGAACCTACCGAACCTCTCGAACCTACTATGTATCCGTTATCTACGGAGTTTTGCACGAGCTTTTGAGCTATCATGTACAGCACGGCATAGCCGTTGCCTATAATGGAATCAAGCTCGCGTTTTAATCTTTTTTCGACTATTTCGGGCAGCTTGTCTCCGTATATGCTTCTTGCTCTTTCGTAGGTTATCCTTTCAAAGTCTTCATTCGCATTTTCCATATGAGGAGGGTAGGTCTCTCTCGGAACGGGCAGAACATCTTCCATCATATCAGCGATAAGATTTGTGTTGGTGATGACAACTTCCTTTGCTTTTTCTTCGCCGAGGTACTCAAACTCCTTGAGCATTTCCTCGGTCGTTCTGAAATAAAGGGGAGGCTGGTCGTCTACGTTGTCGTAACCTTCTCCCGTTTGTACGATACGCCTGAAGACCTCGTCCTCGGGGTCTATAAAGTGGCAATCGCAGGTAGCTACAACGGGTTTATTGTATTTTTCGCCGAGTTCAACTATCTTTTTGTTTATTTCGATAAGCCTTGCTTCGTTTTCAACGCTTTTTCCGCTTTTTGAGTTGTTGCCTATCATGTATTTGTTGTTGCCGATAGGCTGTATTTCAAGATAGTCGTAGAAATCGACAAGTTCTTTTATTTCTTCTTCGGTATAGTTTTCATATACGGCGGTATAAAGATCGCCCGCTTCGCAAGCCGAGCCGAATATAAGACCTTCTCGGTATTTTATAAGCTCGGATTTCGGCATTTTGGGTCTTCGTTTATAATATTTTATGTGTGAATCCGATACAAGTTTATACAGATTTTTAAGCCCCGTTTGATTCTTTGCAAATATTATGATATGGTAGTATTTCGGTATGGAACGCTTGTCTATCTTTTCCGATGCCATGTCGTTGAGCTTGTCGATCTCATATACGTCCATATCAAAAAGGCGCTCGGTGAATTTTACAAAAAGCTCTGCCGTCGCACCCGCATCATCTACCGCTCTGTGGTGATGTTCAAGAGATACGCCGTATTCTTCGCAAAGGGTATCGAGTTTGTAGTTTTTCAGACCGGGGGAAAGAAGCTTTCCGAGATCTACCGTATCTATTACGGCATTTTGTACATCTCTGCCGTGTTGTATCGCCCATTGTCTTATAAAGCCTACGTCAAAGCCGGCGTTGTGTGCCACAAGTACGCTGTTTCCCACGAAATCAAGAAACTTGGGTACCGTTATCTCGGCATTTGCGGCATCCTTCACATCGTCATCCGTAATGCTTGTGAGCTTTGTTATTTCGGGAGGTATAGGCATTTCGGGGTTGATAAATTCGGAAAATTTTTCTGTTATCTTTCCGTTTACGACCTTGACTGCTCCTATTTCTATTATTTTAT
>CAMOYW010000240.1 GCA_946630405.1 uncultured Clostridia bacterium
TCGGTAAGGTAACCCGTTCCGCCCGAATATGTGAACTTAAGAGTTGTGGGCTTTCCGGAATATTCATATGTAACTTTAGTAGGATCACTATCTGCGCCTTCAGGAACTTTGGCAACAATTGTATCAAGTTCTTCGCCTTCCGCATTTGTTACCGTAAATACGCCATCATCAGCCGCATATTTGGAAAGTAAAAGGTCTACCGTCTCGTTACCGACAGCACTTACTTCAATTACATCACCTGCTTTAATAGCAAGACCGTAATTTGTGCTATGGTATTTGGACTGTCCGCCGGGAGTATATCTTACCGTTCTATCAGTAGAGAACAACACACTGTCTACAACAGCACCTAACTCATATCCCTTTGCCGCAAGAGCCGCACGGAAGTCAAGGTCATCTGTAGTATTGGGCTGAGCCTCGGAAAGATCCATATTAGCCTCAACCTTTACACCGTAGAGTGCAGGAGTTGTGCCCTGACCTGCAAAAGCGATGATGTCGCCTTCGGCAACTTCAACGGTAATAGAACTTGTCTTACCCTCTTCTGTTGAAGGAGCCGGATCGTTCGTCAATTCACTCCATGTAGTACCGTCATATTTAAGAATATAATTCGTCTTACCCTTATTTACATAGTTATCGAAGGTAACCTTTGCGTCGGCTTTTGCCTCAACTTTAACAACGGCACGCATCGTCTTAATATTACCACCTGCATCAACAGCATCTGTAATATTGTTCTTGCCGTATCTTAAAGCATGTGTATAGCCCTCAAAGAGTGTATCTTCCTTCCACTCAAAGTAAGCCTGTCCAGCATCGGTAACGTCAAATGTCTTGACCGTAGCCACATCATTATCAAGAAGAACGGTATCGGGATCTACATTTCCGTCTACATCATCTGCACTCCAGTCACCGTCTGTCTGAGCGGTAACAGCATAGGTCTCAAGTGTCTCTGCTGAAGATGTATCAACAGAAACTGCACTTTCCACATCATCAACGGCTTCATCCACAACTGCGATGACCTCGCCGTCCTGAGCGGACACAAATGTCGTTCCAAATGCGGAAGAAACAACCATAACGCCCGCAAGCAAACGACTTAAAGCCTTATAATAGCTTTTTTTCATTCATATTCCTCCTTTTTATCAAGAGATAAGCAAGCATCGAAAAGTATATATGTTAAATTATTCAATGCTTTTGTAAGTGTAAAGCCTGCGTAAAACCCCCAGCACACGGATTTGCCATATACCGCAATCAAACGATATAACATCCGATGAGTAAAACACAACTTTACAGCTTTGTGTACATTATATCACAAACTTTTCAAAAATCAACAAATTTTTTAAAAGTTTTTTACAAAATAATGTAATAATTGACAAATATTATTTACAAGCGTTTAAAAACCCACTACAAATCAAACAATACACATGTAAAATCAAGCAAAAAAAAACACCTCTCTATATAAATAAAGGGCATCGCCAAAAAGCAATGCCCTTAAACTCACGAAACGATCAGTTAACTTGATCTGTTCGTATCTTTATTTAACCCTCAGCAGGGAACGTAAAAGAGTTGTCGTAAGACTTCTGAAGGATAAGTGCGGAATCATACGCATCTATCGTTGTGTTGTCCGATACTTCTGCATTGGTCTTATTGAATTGACCTACTTCCTCTCCTTCCGTAACGGAATTAGGGCGAAGCGTGTACTGAAGTGTCATAGCGGAATCTGTAGCTGTAACAGCGCCGTCGTTATCCGCATCACCCAGAACAGTCTGATCGAAGTAATGTACGGGAACCCAACCTTGAAGTACACCTTTTTCGGTAATTACTTCATCGGTAGTATAAGCATTGACGAGGTCTTCGGGAAGCACAGCGGGAACAACGTTTGCCGCATCACTTGATATAGGCATAAACTCTGCTCCGCCGTTGGTGTTCAAATACTCATAGAATGTAGGAGCACCGTCACCCGTGTTCATTGCACCCCAGGATGAAGCTTCACTTATCGTTCCGTTTGTCTCGGTATTTGAGAATGTGGCATTTGAACCTGCACCCCATGTTCTTCCGTATCTACCCGTAACAGCAACGGATTTGTTATCCTTTGTGATCTTACAATTTCTGAAAATGTATGGACTTGTCTTTGCGGCTGTGATAAATCCGATCTTTTCATTGTTGGAGCCTTCTTTATCTGTATAGGTCTTCCATTGAAGCTTACAGTTATCAAAGATAGCCGTAAATTCGCCGCAGATGTAGTCAACGTTACCGCCGATCACGCAATCCTTACAATATACACTGTAACCGTTGTTTGCAGAGCCGTTTCTTCCGAATGTATCCTGAGAAGAAAGTACTTTACATTTGTAAAGCTCAATGTTCTTTGCCTCGATATAGAATGCGTTTGAACGCTCTTTAGCTGAATAAACAGCCACATCATCGATCATCTGACCTGTTGACTTATTCATTACAAATGCACTTGAAGCCGCATCTGCTGCATACTTTTCGGTTACTTTGTAGTTGTAGTTGTTTCTGAATACAGTATTCTCGGCAAGGAAGTAGTCGCCTCTTACAATGGCAACACCGCCCCAAAGACTTCCGTCACCTTCCTGAGAAGCATATCTGTCGTAGAAAAGCATCTCATCGTAAAGACCGGTAGCCTTATCTATAGAGTAATAATATGTGCCTACACCATAGTACCAGCTTATCTCGTGTCCGTTACCCTTCAAAGTTACGTAAGGAGCATCGAATACGATCTGCTCTTCCATATCATCAAGAAGTTCGATCGTCATTCTACCCTCTTCTCCCTCGGGTCTGTCGGTTATATTCTTGATATAATCATTTGCAGACTTAAGAGTCGGGAACTTTTCGGTAGGAACCTGTATCACGGTATTATTGGCATCCCACTTGAAATCATCAACGTCTACAACCTTTATCCAGTAAAGATATGTAGGAGATTCTTTGATATTAACGGTAACTTCCGTTTCGGTACCATCCGTTATATACTCTGCAACGGCAAGAGACTTATCGTTACCGTTATCATCGGAGTTTGCGGAGACCTCACCCTGTCCGTTGATATCCCATGTACCGTCATACCAGCCGGAAACCAATACTTTCTTCTTTCCGCTTACGGGAACGATTA
>CAMOYW010000241.1 GCA_946630405.1 uncultured Clostridia bacterium
CGTATTTTGAGGGCTTTCGATTATAACATCCGTAAGAGTCTTGTTTTTCAGGTAGGGATAACATAATCCGTTTTCCGACTGTTGAGATGATAAGGCTTTTATTCCTTCGGGGTAAATATTTTCGTTTTGTGCTATATTTGCCACATGTTTTTCGGCGGCGTGACATAAAGGCATTTTATATGCTTTGCCCGCCTTGTCGTCAAGCACGGTCATTATTTTAAATTTGGCTTTTCTGAGGGAATTAAGCTTAACATAGGATACGGTATCGTTAAGGCTGCCGTCGCTTACTTCGACAAGAAAAGAATTTGCGAAAACATCCATGGCATTTTCTTTTGATAACGATGAAGCAACGCTTTGCTCGTTATACATGCCGAAGCTTCGTTTGTTGAAGTTCATATAGGGAGCGCCGTAGCGCCCTGAATTTATACTGCTGTCGGTAAATATCTCCGTAGGGAACTTATAGTCGGGATAAGGATAGTAAAATTTAATGTTTTTATATCCTGCGGACGATATAAGTTCGTGAAGTTCGGATTTTGAAAATGTTCTGACAGTATCGTTGCCCACATAGGAATTAAGCCCGAGAAAATAACCGTCTGTATGGTCTTCGGGTGCGCCGTTAAAATATTTAAGGCCAAGCCTGTTTTCAATGGCTATGAACAGCCGTCCTTCGGGTTTCAAAAGTGTTTTTATACGTTGCAGAAAATCTTTGTAAGGGTCGTCTGTATGTATGAAGCTTAAGGCATACTCAAATACACCGTTTAGTATGATGTAGTCAAATTTTTCGCCCAAGTCGATATCCCACAGGTTTGCGGCAATGATTTTAAGGTTGGGGATGTCCTTGTGCCTTGCGTAGTTTATATCACTTCGCCTTTTGGATATGTCAACGGAAATGACCGCTTTGCATTTTTTGCATAACATCCCCGTAATGGCACCGCATCCTGCACCGATCTCAAGGCAGTTGCCCTCTTTGTTAAACGGGTACCATGAAAGTATGTTTTCCCTTTCGGGGGAAAAGTGGTAGGCAACCGCAAAAGGATGCTTGTATGTGTCTTTGGTAATATCAAAGCCTTCTTCTGCAAGGGAAAGTATTTTGTTTTCTATATTGCCGTCGGAGTATGTATCGGCACCTGTTTTGTAAGTGATCTCAGCCATTTTGTTTTGCAAATTCAAGTATTGTATTTATGGCAGCCTGTGCTGTCATTTCGGGGATTATAAGCCCCTTTTCGTATTGTTTGATCCTCTCGGCGGGTGCGCCTATATCAAAAGATACTACGTGCATACCCATTTTGATGGCTTCTTCTGTTGTATAGGAGAAGGTTTCGGGGCAGACGGAAGCAATAAACACAAGGTTTATTTTATTATCGGCATAGATTTTCGGAATATCTTCGATTTTATATCTTCCCGTTATTTTTAGATCTTTGGGAAAAGGCTCGTCGGTATAGAGATTTTGACCGATAATTACTATTTCCAAAGGCAGATTTTGTGATTTGATCAGCCTGTGCATTTCAAGTATGACGGGAGCACCCTTTATATCCATAAAATTGCCCGGAACGCCTATAACGGTCTTGTTTTCGTTAACGGGATAGGGCAGGAGCTTTTGCATATAGTCAACTTTGTGAGGTACCACCGCTATATTGTCAAGAGTGCCGTAGTGGTGGTTAAAGTATTCCTTGCTGTTGTTTGAAAATACGGTGATTTCATCGCAGGAGCGCAGAAAAGCGCCCCATTCGTTTCTCCACTTTTCGATGGTTTCGTATTTTTTGTTGTATATATATGAATTCTCGTCGATACATTTTTTGCAGGTTTCGTTGTCGGCTTTAAAGCAATGTTTGCCGTTTTTGTTTATTAAATATATCGAGGGACAAACCCCGAAAAAGTCGTGACCGAGCATTATAAGCTTTGCGGCGAATTTTTCTTTGAGGGCTTGAATATAGCGAAGGGTAGGGTATATATCCGTAAATGAAATGAGTTCGTTTACGATTATTTCGGATATCCCGCCCACATCGTCTATCACATGCTCTATATCGGTAATGTTTTCAAGAGAAAAACCTGCGGTAAAGCCGTGATAAATGTATTCAATGTATATTCCTTCGCCGTCTTGTATGATTTTTATTACTGCGTACCCGTTGTCGTTTTCGCTTTTGATACGTGCTTTGCTGTATGAATTTGCCCCGCCGCCCCAGCTGTGGTCAAATATCAGCTTGCAGCCTTTTGCAAGAGAGGAAAGAAGTTTGAATTTTGCATATTCTCTGTATGTCTTGCAGGGGTCTGAGGCAATGTATGAAGCTACGTCCTTATCATAGTTGGGGTACATTTTATTAAGGAGCTTTGCATTTCTTTCTATATATCTTTTCTTATCCTCCGAGAGGAAGCTTCCGCCGTGCTTGTGGTATACAAACAGGTTTTCGACCTGTACGTTTTTGTAGCCGAGCTTTATTGCTCTCTGGCACCAGTCGTTTTCCTCGCCGTAGCCTTTGTAGAATGTTTTAGCGTCAAGTTCGCCTACACGGCTTATTGCCTTCCTGCTCATTCCCATGCAAAAGCCGACTCCCGTAGGCATAGGCATATATGAAGGAGTGAATTGTGAAAAAACGGCATCTATCTCATCTACATCAAGTCCGAGAAAAATGGGGTTGTCTTCGCAAAAATTGGGAAATGAACATATTGTGCCGCAGGTCGTAAATGGGGTGGAGGATGCTGTGTGCGTGTCCGTAACTATGGGTAGCATCAGTCTTTCAAGCCATTTATCGGGCAATATAACATCGCTGTTTACAAGTGCAACGTCGTTTTCGCTAAGTATAAGAGCTTTGTTGACCGATTGGACAAAGCCTAAGTTTTCTTTGTTGTTTATAAGCAGTACATTATCTCTTTTTTCGGCGTACTCGCTTAAATAAGGGAGTACCCTTTCATCCGTACTGCAATCGTTTATCAGGTATAAATTGTAGTTAAGCTCCGTCTTTTCAATAGTCTCAAAAAGCTTGTCAAAAAACTCGTAGCCGTTGTATATGGGGATTATAATATCGTATATTTTGGAAAAAAGCTCGTCGGGATATACGACAGGGGTGAGCTTTGAAGCTTTAAACTCGCT
>CAMOYW010000242.1 GCA_946630405.1 uncultured Clostridia bacterium
CTGCGTATTCCGTCAATTCCTCTGCGGAAAGCTCCTCACATTCCGCATCCGCTTCATTTGCCCACTTCGTATCACAGTACGGGCATTTGAGATTACAGCCTTTAAGCCTTATAAAAACCGCAAGCTCCCCCGCCTTTTGCGCCTCTCCGTTTATACTTACAAATTTTTCCGCAACTTTAAGCATATCATTCTCCATAGGTGGCACAATTACGGGGCGTTTCGTATACAGTAACGGAATTTACTTCGACCCCTCGTTTTTTTAAAGTTTCAAAAAAATATTTTGCAAAACATTCCGCAGTAGGTCTGAAAGGTACGCTCACCACTTTAAAGCCCTCTGCAAAAAGCATATCGTAAAGTTCCTTTTTTAACGAGCCTTCTTCTATTATAAACTTATGGTCAAACCCTTCGGTAAGAATTCTCAGTTCTTTTTTCAAATCCTTAAAATCCGCCACCATCCCTCTTTCGTTGCCTTCTGTTTTAAGTTCTTTTGCACACACTTCAAGCACCACACGCCAGCGGTGTCCGTGTATGTTTCCGCACTTTCCGTCATAATCCTTTAAAAAATGAGCCGCATCAAAGCTGATCTCCGTTTTGACCTTGTACATAATATCTCCAATCCGTACAAAAAGGGGGCAAAATCCCCCCTTAATATTTTATTTATCGACAGGGGTTTCGACTGTCACTTTATCAAGCGTTATCCTTCCGAGCTTTGCCGCCCGAAATTCATCTATAAAAATATTTGCCGTTCTTTTGGTATCCGTTTCGTTTCCCGCTTTTTTAAAGCCTCTTACTTCGCCTATTTTTTCAAGAACTTCATAAGGCTTCATATCCTCGGGTGAAAAACCGTATCGGTTTTCAACGGCATTCGGGTAAAGCTCCGAAAGCATGGAAATAAGGTTACAGGCAAGTTCCTCCCGGTCTATGATATCATCGTTTACGGCACCCGTTGCGGCAAGCCTGATACCGACGTTTTTATCTTCAAATTTAGGCCAAAGTATACCGGGGGTATCCAAAAGTTCAAAGCCCTTGATCACTCTGACCCACTGTTTACCTCTCGTAACTCCCGCCTTATCTCCCGTTTTTGCCATGCTTTTGCCCACAAGTTTGTTTATGAGCGTGGACTTGCCCACATTGGGTATACCCACTATCATGGCTCTTATGGGTTTAAAGATCCTGCCCCTCGCTTTGAGCGCCTCAAGCTTTTCCTTCATAAGCTCGGTACAAAGGGGTGCAATGTCTTTTACTCCCTTTCCGTTTATGGAATTGACCCTGACAACGCTGTAACCGAGGCTTTCAAATCGGCTCTGCCATTTATCCGTCTCCGCAGGGTCTGCAAGATCCTCTTTATTTAGTATTATAACTCTTTTTTTATTTTTTGCAAGTTCATCTATATCGGGATTTTTACTGCTGTACGGTATTCTCGCATCTATCAGCTCTATGACCACATCCACAAGGGAAATATCCTCTTGCATCATTCGCTTTGTTTTGGTCATATGTCCCGGGTACCATTGTATATTCATCCGTATACCTCTTATGAATTGAATTGCTTTACAAAGCTTACAAATTCAAGGGGCGGCAAAGGCTTTGAAAAATAAAAGCCCTGTATGTAATCCACTCCGAGATTCTTCATGGCATTAAGCTCATCCCTTGTTTCCACGCCCTCGGCAACAAGCTTCAAGTTAAGCTGCTTGACCATTTTAGACACATTGTCAAGCACTACCCTTGCCTTTTCGCTCGTGAGGTACGCTCTCGTCATTTCCCTGTCTATTTTTATAATGGAAACGGGCATATCCACGATATAATTAAGGTTGCTTTCTCCCGAACCGAAATCATCAAGGGTAAATGAGATCCCGTACTCCGTAAGTTTTTGCATATTGTTCATCACCCGCTGCCTAAGCCTTAAAGAGGCGGATTCGGTAACTTCCAAACTCACCTTATAAGGCTCTATGCCGTAGCGTGAGACCATATCCATATAAACATCGGGGAAATCCTCCCGTTCACACTGTGCCACGGAAAGGTTGACTTCCATAAGCTCTATCCCGATATTTTCCATATTATTAAAGTGCATGAACTCACAGTTCTTTTCAAACACTCTTTCGCCTATTTCATTTATTAAATGTGTATGCTCCACATAGGGAATGAATCTTCCCGGAAGGATTATGTTGTCTTCACCCTCAACTATCCTTGCAAGCGCCTCGGCTGCCACCATCTTTTTGCTCTCGACGGAATAAATGGGCTGATAATATACCGTTACCCTGTCTTCGTCAAGTGCTCTTCGCACCATATCCTTTACACTCTCCACATTTGCATATTCATTGTAAAGAGCTCTGTCTAATTCGATGATCCCGCCTTCGGAAATTGCTGTTGCAACACTTGCGTACCTGTACAGTGCCAAAAACCTTTCGGAGGTCCCCGTCAACATACTGTCTTTTGTCACATAAATTTTCGGAAACAAAAGTACGTTCGCTCCGTTGGTCCTCTTTGTGTCCCACGGTCTGTCAAAACGCTCAAGTATCTCCCCTGCTATTTTATCCACATCCGTGCCGTAGGGGAAGATCACGGCAAATTCTCTGCCTATATTCCTAAATACCTTCGCATTCTCAAATGTATTCAGATATGCGGATATATCGCCGAGGACCCACTTCTCATCATCAAAGGCATATAAACTTTCGTCGTTGCTCAATGCCAAATGGATACTTGAAAACTGCTTTTTAACGGTGTAAAGCCAATGCGTATATTCAAACAATGAATTGGCGCTGAAATCTCCCGTTATCTTGTCGAGATTGGATTCGGGATTTTCTATCATGGTATAAAGAATGGTAACGCTTATCGCACAAGAAAAGCTCAAAAGCAGTACCTTCGGGAATAAAAACTGTACAGCCGCAGAACAAAGCCACACCGCTATCCACATAGATATGGCAAAGGTGCGGCGCTTATTCAGCCCTCCCCCGTTTATAATAAGCATACCTATGATTATCATAACATAGGCAAGTGCAAAAATATAGCTAACACTTACGGACATACCGTAGGTATAAAAAAATCTGCCTTCGTGATAGAATTCAAGCGGCAGCGCTACGATCAAAAGCA
>CAMOYW010000243.1 GCA_946630405.1 uncultured Clostridia bacterium
TAAAAAAATCTGCCTTCGTGATAGAATTCAAGCGGCAGCGCTACGATCAAAAGCACCGACACAAGATACATCAGCTTTACAAGTATAGTGCTTTTATGATATTGATCCGCTCCGTAAAAATAATAAGATGTATATAAAAGTGCCAAAAACGGAACTGCCGACTGCGTAACAAGATAAGCCTTACACAGCGCATACTCGTATATTTCGGGCATACCGAAGCTCCCGGTAGTTGCCGCCGTGGATATGATATCAAAAGCCGTCGCCACCACCGTTGCTATAAGCATATAAGAAAAGAGCTTTTCGCTGAACAGCCCCACCTTTTTTTGGCAAAGAAAAAAGCACAGCAGGATAAGAGTAAGCACAAGCGCTCCCATTTGAAGTTCAATATTCATACTCCTCCCACCTTTCTTCTCCTTTTCTGAAATTATAATTCTCTTTGGGCTGTATTGTCAAGAAAATATTTACATTTTATATGCAAATCACCGCGAGGAATGACTCGCGGTGATTTGTTATTCTTCATCTATATTATCTATACCCAGTAAAAGGCTCGCTCTGTCGCCGTCAAGTTCTTCAACATTTTTCAATTTGCGTTTGATAGCATTTGTTCTTGTTGTAACGAGTGCTTGTAGGCTGTTCTCCGTCGTATTTAAGTTCTTTTGAACTTTTTCAAGAGCCTTTTCAAAATTTCCGAACTCTGTCTTGACAGCCTGCAACAATTCAAATACCTCATGACTTCTTTCCTGAATGGCAAATGTCTTAAATCCGAGGCTCAAACTATTTAAAAATGCCGCCATGGTACTCGGTCCGCAGATATTGATCTTGTTTTTTTGAAGTTCCTCTATCATCCCCATATTGACCACTTCAGCATATAACCCTTCAAACGGCAAAAACATGACCGCAAAGTCGGTGGTATTTGGGGGATTTATGTACTTGCCAATTTCCTTTGCTTCCCCTTTTAACCTATCGGAAAGTGCCTTGCGCGCCGCATATATCTTATCTTTGTCGCCGCTTTCATAAGCCTCTTGCAAATTGTAATAGGTATCTCCGGGGAACTTTGAATCTATGGGAAGCAGCACTCCGTTTTCCCCTCCCGGAAATTTAACGGCAAACTCCACCTTTTCACTTGACCCGTTGACGGTCGCAACATTTTCCACATACTGCGATGGCGAAAGTATCTCTGAAAGTATCATTTTAAGCTGTATCTCGCCAAGTATTCCCCTCTGCTTGACATTTGAAAGCATCTTTTTAAGTCCGCCGACATCAGAAGCAAGGTTTGTCATCTCCCCAAGCCCCTTTTGTACCTTTTCGAGGTTTTCACTTACCGTGGAAAATGAAGATGTAAGTCTCGCTTCAAGTGTTGTTTCAAGCTTTTGATCAACGGTCTTACGCATCTTTTCAAGCTCTTCGCTGTTTTGTTTTCTTATATTATCAAGACTTTTACTTAATTCCTGTGAAATATTATTAAGTCTATTTGTATTCTCGACAGCAAAAGAACTAAAGCGTTCCTCCTGAGCATTCGCAAAATTGCTCTGCCCCGTTGCAATGGATTTTGAAAATGACTCCTGATTTTCTCGTATATTATCCGAAAGCAAATTTAGAGTTTTGACAAGATAATCCCTTTCATCCTTTTGATCCTTAACAAGTTCGTCCCTTATATTTTGCAAGACCTTTGAAGAAGAGTCGATTATATCATTCTTCACATCCGAAAAATCATTATCTTTGGGTCTGAACACTACCAAAAGCACTATATTCACGACCACTGCCACAAGCACAAGTATCAGAAGAATATCAGTCATCAAGGACCTCCTCCGCAAAGGATACAAGTCTGCTTGTTCCGAGCCTATCGGCTCCGAGAGATATAAAGTCAAGAGCATCTTCAAGGCTCGCTATTCCACCCGCCGCCTTAACCTTAAGCTTTTCGGGGCTGTATTTGCGAAGAAGAGCCACATCTTCTCTTGTGGCACCGCCTCCCTTAAAGCCCGTACTCGTTTTGATATAGTCGGCACCTCCCATGGCGACGACCTCGCAGAGCCTTATTTTTTCGGCTTCTTCAAGCATGGCAGTCTCAACTATGACTTTAAGTATATTGTTTCCGCACACCGCTTTTAAAAGCTTTATCTCTTCAAGCACGGCATCAAAATCTCCGTTTGCCACATCACAAAGGCTGATGACGATATCTATCTCCTCCGCTCCGTTTTTAAGCGCCTCCTCCGTTTCAAAAGCCTTTGACTTCGGAGTGGAATACCCGTTCGGAAAGCCCACAACGGTACACACGGGTACTATGCCCGAAAGTATATCATGTGCATACTTCACATAGCAAGGCGGTATGCACACGGAAGCCGTATTATATCTCATCGCTTCTTTGCAAAGCTTTTCTATATCCTCACGCTTTGCCCTCACCGAAAGCTGAGTATGATCCACATGCTTTAATATATCGTAAATCTGTTCTTTTTTCATAATTATAAATTGGTAATATGCAGTATATTTATAAGTAAAAGCCAGCTTAAGCTGTAATAAGTCACAACAGCCACAAGGTCGTTAATGGTGGTGATAAGCGGGCCCGATGCCACGGCAGGGTCAACTTTGATCTTGTTGAAAAACAGGGGTATCAATGTGCCTACCGCACTTGATATAACCATAGCTGCCACAAGCGACACGCCTATACACACCGCTATGGCAAATGCGGCTCCAACCGTGCTGTGCTTGAAAAGGAAAATGTAAAGACCCAATATAATAACCGATGCAAGTCCAAGCAGTAATCCGTTTGAAAAACCTATACGCATTTCCTTAAACACAAGCCCTACTTTTTGCTTGCCCGTAAGCGTTTCATCCATCAATACTCTTATGGTGACGGCAAGCGACTGTGTGCCAACATTACCTGCCATATCAAGTATCAACGACTGAAAGCACATTATTATTGTAAGCTGCGATACCACATGCTCATATACACCCACAACGGACGAGACCAAAGTTCCCAAAGCCAACAGTATGAAAAGCCACGGCAGCCTTTTTTTCATACTTGCAACAAGCGGCTCGTTCAGATCTTCCTCTGCCGTCAAACCCGCGAGCTTTGCATAATCCT
>CAMOYW010000244.1 GCA_946630405.1 uncultured Clostridia bacterium
TTCCTTTGGGCATGTTTTTAAACGGAGTGTCCTTGTGAGGTAAAAAAGGACCTATACCTATCATTTCGGGCTTAAGATCTTTCATAAAGAGCATATCTTCCGCAAGAGATGCGCTTGTCTGATAAGGGGATCCCACCATTATTCCGGCACCCGTTTGGTAGCCAAGTTTTTTCAAAGTTCTGAGACAGTTTATTCTGTGACTTAAGGACATAGTTTTGGGATGCAGTTTTTTGTAGTGCTCTTCGTCGGCGGTCTCATGTCTTAAAAGATACCTGTCGGCACCTGCTTCTTTTAACAAAATGTAGTCATCTTCACTTAGTTCGCCCAAGGAGAGAGTAACTGCGCAATCGGGAAAATCTTTTTTGATTCTTTTTACGATTTTGACAATTTCAAAAGTCTGTAAAGCGGCTTCTCCGCTTTGGAGTACAAAGGTACGATAACCATACTCGTAACCGTATTTGCAGCACTCGTATATTTCATCGGGTGTTAAAGTGTATCGTTTGACATTTTTATTGGATCTTCTTATGCCGCAATAAAAGCAGTCGTTTCTGCACACATTGGAAAATTCGATTATTCCTCTTATATATATTTTGTTAGAAAATATTTTGAGAGAAATTTCTTTTGCCTTATTTGCAGCATATTGTCTGTCTTTTTCGGTATAGTTGTCAAATACTGATATCCATTCTTCTTTTGACAGCGTTTTATTGACTTCCAATTTATCTATAAGCTCTCGTACACTATACAAGTCCTTTCACCTCCGGGATCATAGCAATTGATCTTTTAAGTATTCCGTTCATATAAGCTATTGCGATTCCGTAGTTTGTGACGGGTACAGTTTCGCAACTTTCCATTCGTGAAGCGACCTCTTTTTCACCGAGCATACAACCGCCGCAGTGAATTATGAGGGAATACTTTTTAAGTTCATCTTTTCCCGGAAAATCGTGACCCGATGTAAGAGATATATTAAGTTCCGATTTTGTGAACTTTTTTAACAGCGCAGGCAGCTTAACACTTCCTATATCTTTACACTGTCTGTGGTGGGTGCATCCTTCACATATGAGTATATTGTCGTTGTTTTTAAGCTCGCTGATTTTACAACAACCTTCAACTGCCTTTTTTAAAAAGCCCTTATGCTTTGCCATAAGTATGGAAAAGGAGGTGAGGGGTATTTCATTTGGAACAACAGAGTTAACAAAAGCAAATGCCTGAGAGTCGGTTATTACGATGTCTGCACTGTTTCTCTTAAAATATGCTTCCAGTTCCGTTTCTTTTAAAACCACGGAAAATGCACCTATATCGAGGAGTTCCCTTATCACCTGTTGTTGAGGTAGAATGAGTCTGCCTTTCGGTGCGGAGTTGTCAATAGGGCAAACAAGAACAGCTGTTTGTAAAGGTTTAACTATATCCTTTAAAAAAGGGCTTTCTTCTTTTATGGGAGAAAGAGAACCAAGCACTTCTTTTAAATACTCTATATTGATATTCTTTTTGGCGCTGACATATATTGTGTTTTCAGTATTTTCGGGTATGCGTTCAAGTAAATCGGCTTTATTTTTTACGACAATATACGGAATACTCTTTTCTTTGAATCTGTTTATCAATGTTTCTTCATACAGACCGTTTTCTCTTGATACGTCTGTAACAAGGACTGCGATATGTATTTTGCCGATCGTATCGAATGCTCTTTTGACTCTTTCGTCTCCGAGTTCACCGCTGTCGTCAATTCCGGGGGTATCGATCAACATAACGGGTCCTAAGGGGAGTATCTCCATGGCTTTATATACGGGGTCGGTGGTAGTGCCCGCAACAGGGGATACAAGTGAAAGAGGCTGATTTGTGACGGCGTTGATAAGGCTTGATTTGCCTGCGTTTCTTACACCGAAAAAACCTATATGTATTCTTTCTCCCGAAGGAGTATCGTTAAGTCCCATAGTAATGTCCTTATATAAATGAAAAGTAACAGTGTTTTATTATATAAAAAAGGTCTATTGTGAGAAATAGACCTTAAGCGTTGATCAAATAAATATATGATACCTTTAAATAATATTAAAATATTTTCGGTATTCATATAATACACCCTTAGTATAAGGGGGTGTTTTGTTAAAGTATATTCTCACTTTCATCTTAAACAACAGTATAAACGACAGTTTTTGATGTCAGCGATATTTTTATATTTTATACACTTGCATAGACGGTTTTTGCACTGATACCGTCAAGTTCACCTATTTTACCTGCCAATGTATTGATTATATCCTGAGGAGCATCAAGCGCAATGGAGATTATATTGACCTTTTTTTCTTTGTAAGGTACACCCATCCTGCCTATTATGTAATCTCCGTATTCATGGAGGTATGAATTTATACTTCCGACGGATTCCTTGTTTTTAACAATTATGGCTATTATGGCAACTCTTTTATCCAAATTGCACACCTCCTTGCATCGATTTTTAGATATAATTTTTTTATATTTTACATTACGACATAGTGGTTGGTCAAGGCTAACTAACGGCTATTTTGCGTGTTTTTGGGCAAAATAATTCATAAAATTTTTTCCTAAAATTTATGTAATATTCCCAAAATTTTTTTTGTTGTCTTACATTGTTTGACTATGAAAATAATGTATAGTATAATTTTTTTGTTAGTGACACGAAAGATTGTTAAAAAAATATTTAAGGAGGATTCTTTGCATGGCAAAGTTAAATGCTGCCGCTGTAAAGAAGATCACGGAAATTTGCAGCAGATACAAGGACGAAAAAACGCCCTTAATGATGATACTGAGTGATATCCAAAACGAATACGGTTATATACCTCTTGAAGTTCAAGAGTTGGTTTCCGAAAAGACGGGTATATCCGTTGCCGAGATTTACGGGGTAGTTACATTCTATTCGTTCTTCTCGCTTACTCCAAAGGGCAAGTATGTTATAGGATGTTGTCTTGGTACCGCATGCTATGTTAAGGGTGCTCAGCAGGTGATAGATAAATTCTGTGAATTATTGCATATCCAACCCGGTCAAACTACCGACGACGGTCTGTTTACCATAGATGCTCTAAGATGTATAGGTGCT
>CAMOYW010000245.1 GCA_946630405.1 uncultured Clostridia bacterium
GAGCTACGATCATTATTAACAACAGTATTTTCAGTGCTTTTTTCAATATTCTATCCCTCTTCTTGCATCTGTACCATAATTGTACGGATGCTTTATTTCTTTGATCTCATTTACATAATCTCCTGCATTTTTCAGTATCGCAGAAGCATTTCTTCCTGTGAGTACCAGTTCGCCGTCAAAACTGTTTGCAAGTTCTAAAGTGAAATCGTGCTCAAGAAAGCCCATGTCAATTGCAGAAAGGGCTTCATCTATAATGAGCATATCACAATTATCTACGGCAGAAAGTATAAGTTCTTTGTTTTTGCCTTTTAAGTCCGAAACGGCGGAGTAGTTGAAGTCAGTGATTTCCTCTAACCGAAAAACTTTTATACCGAGTTGTTTTAGCGGCTTTATTTCACCTGTGGGCATTCCCTTAAGTAACTGTACAAAATGAACTTTCATTCCGCAGCCGCATGCTCGCACTGCCATTCCGATTGCGGAAGTGGTTTTTCCTTTTCCGTTGCCTGTTATTATATGAAGCATTATAAGAATTCCTCTCCGTTAATTTCGGCTTTTATGCCCAAATAACTTGCCGCACTTTTACCGAGGTCTGCAAAAGTCGAGCGAATACCTGCATTAAAAGGCTTGATAC
The DNA here is from genome assembly GCA_946630405.1 of uncultured Clostridia bacterium. Lineage (GTDB taxonomy): Bacteria > Bacillota > Clostridia > Lachnospirales > CAG-274 > UBA3680. Next base: position 632 of record CAMOYW010000245.1, read on the forward strand.
TTTTTCCGTAGCCAAGAAGCAATGCGTGCTCTCTGGTGTGGTCTGTTCCCTTGTATGTAGGGTCGCATCCGTGGTCGGAAGTGATAAACAGCAGATCTTCGTCACTCATTGCCGTAAGTATTTCGGGTAATTTTCGGTCGAAGTATTCAAGTGCCGCGGCAAAACCCTTTACATCTCTTCTGTGACCGTAAAGCATATCCGTGTCTACAAGATTTGTAAATATCAAGCCGTCGGGTGCGGTTTTGATATACTCAATCGTTTTTTCGATACCCTCTGCGTTTGAAGAAGTGTGTACCGATTGTGTAATGGATCTTCCTGCAAATATATCGTTTATTTTTCCTACGGCACTTACATAAAGCCTGTTTTTAACAACTTCGTCAAGAAGCGTAGTTTGTGTCGGCTCAAGCGAGAAATCATGTCTGTTGCTCGTGCGTACATAGTTCCCGCTTGTTCCCGTAAATGGTCTTGCAATGACTCTTCCCACGGGTGTGATCTTTCGTGCGATTTTGCACATCTCGTACAGTCTTTCAAGAGGAATGACATCTTCGTGTGCCGCAATTTGAAATACGCTGTCTGCCGAGGTATATACAATGGGCTTTCCCGTTTTTACATGTTCATCTCCAAGCTCGTTTATTATAACGGTACCCGAGGCAACTTTGTTGCCAAGTATTTCGCATCCCGTCTCTTTACAAAAAAGGTCGATGATATCTTTATCAAATCCGTTGGGATAAGTGGGGAAGGGCTTATCGAGCCAAACACCCGCAATTTCCCAATGACCCGTAGTGGTATCTTTGCCTTTTGAGTGTTCCTTCATTTTGCCGTAAATTCCTTTCGGAGAGGGTACGGGGTCAAACAGATTGTGCCCGGGTATATTTCCGAGACCGAGTGCTTGCATATTGGGCAAGTTGAAGGCGGGTATTTGTTCTTTTATATGCATTAGGGTATCGGAACCCTTATCGTCGTAAAGTGAAGCGTCGGGCAGTTCTCCGATACCTACCGCATCAAGTACGATTATTATTACTCTTTTCATGGTTTTAATGTGCTCGTAAATCTATGATCTTAAGTTGAACGCTTTCGTTTCCGTTATATTCGTTAATTGATAATTTATACATCACATCTATACACAATTTTGCTTGTGAACAGTTATCTATTGAGTAACCGTTGTTTTCAAGCAGTTCAGTTATTTTTTCATAGCAACCGAAGGCAATTGCGGTTTGTCTGTTGCCGAATTTATCTTCAAAAACAAATTTTGTGAATTTGCCTTCTTTTCCTATAAAGTTAACGGAACGGGTGTATATTTCGGTTGAGGCATATAAGGGTTCTTCATTATGTGAGCCGAACGGACGAAGAAGTTCAAGTTCTTTAACGGATGCAAGTGTAACATCGTCAAATTCAAGTATTCCGTCAGCTCTGAATGTTTCTTCGAGTTGTTCGGGTGTTAATGTACATTCGAGGTTAAGCTTTTTCCGAAGTTTGTCTATGTTTTCCTCTTTAAGGGAAAGACCTGACGCCATAGCGTGACCTCCGAATTTTGTTAGCAGTTCTTTGCAGGAGGTGAGGGCGGCATGCATATCATAGCCTTCTATGCTTCTACCCGAACCCTTTACACCTTCCGAAGCCTTTGTAAGTACTATGGCGGGTCGATTATATTTTTCTTTAAGCCTGCCTGCAATTATTCCCGCAACGCTTTCATGGATGGATTCGGAGTAGACAACTATTACTTTGTCAAGTGCATAGCCGTCTCGCTCGCAGATTTCGGCGAGCTCTTCGGCACCCGTAGCCGTTATGATCTTTCTTTCTCCGTTATAATCAACGAGTTCTTTTGAAAGAGCGGCAATTTTTTCACTATCGTCTGTGATAAACAGCTCTACGGCAATAGATGCCGTGTTTAATCTGCCAGGGGCATTTATTGTCGGACCGATGATAAAGCCGAGGTGATATTCTCTTATGTGATCAAGATTCAGACATTCTATTAACATTCTAAGTCCGGGATTTTGTATTTTTTGGTTAATAAGATCCAAACCTCTGTGTAAAATGGCTCTGTTTTCGCCTATCAGTTCAACTATATCGCAATTTGTGGCGATTGCGGCGAATATAGCAAGTTCTTCTTCGTTTTTCGGCTCTTTATTGAATTCTTTATATAATGCACAAACCAAACGATAGCAAAGTCCACCCGCACACATAAAACGGAACGGATAGCCGCAGTTTGATATTTTAGCATCTACAACGGCATCGGCTTTTGGAAGTATTTCTTTTCGCACGCCGTTTGTTTCTTCAAAGGGAGGCTCGTGATGATCGTAAATTATCACGTTCAGCCCGAGGCTTTTGGCATATTCAACTTCATCTACGGCAGCAATACCGTTATCGCACGTGATAAGCAGATCTGTTCCGCTTTCGGCTGTTTTTTTTATCACTGCCTTATTC
>CAMOYW010000246.1 GCA_946630405.1 uncultured Clostridia bacterium
GTTATTAAAACCGTCTGCATTGTAGGCAAGCTTTACGGTATCGCTTACGGCTTTGGCATCGTAGTCAACGATTATCTGTCCGTTTGTAAGTGTGCCGGAGAAGGTATAGTCACCGAGATGATTTACAGTGATGATATTGTTTTCGTTGTCTATCGTTACGCCGCCGTCATCACTTGGTTTAACGGTACCGTCGGCATAAGTGGCTTCGCTTGTGAAGGTGGTAGCACCGTCGGAGAGGGTGATGTTTGTGGTGTATATAACATCATTTGTTTGTATCTCTTCTTCGTCGGATATATCAACTGTGTCGGATATGCTGTTCAGCACATTTTTCAGCACTATCGCACTGTCCGCTTTATCCACCGAGCCGTTGTTGTCCATATCCGCTATGTCAAGCCATTTATCCGTTACGGATTCTATATTCATTGTGTACCCCGCAGGGTCAAGCGACTTTTGAAGAAGTATAGTCGCATCTATACTTGTAAGTTCCCCATCATTATTTACATCCCCCTTTATATAGGATGTGGCAAAGGCATTCACCGTAAGTGTGCCAAGTGAAAATACAATTGCCGATAAGCTTGCAATACGTTTTTTCATGACCGATCTCCTTTATGATGTATTTGATGTAAAGGATGATACAGCATTAGAATGTGAATACTATTTATTTTCTATTAGAATTTAATTAAAATAGTCATATTGACAAAAAAACATTGAGATAGTAAAATAAGTATAAGTTTATGGTGTTGGGGAGTTAAAAACTATGAGTAAGAAAAAAAGATATCCTCATTTTTCAAATTTTCAAATAATCTTGCTTGCTTTTTTAGCATTGATAATTGTGGGGGCGCTTTTTTTGATGCTTCCCATATCTTCTAAAGAGGGAGTGGTAACTCCGTTTGCCGATGCACTTTTCACATCCACATCTGCCGTGTGTGTGACCGGGCTGGTGGTGTACGATACGGCAACATACTGGTCCTTTTTCGGCAAATGTGTTATAACACTGCTCATACAGTGCGGTGGTATGGGTATAGTTACCGTCTATATGGTCGTGGCTACTCTTATGGCAAAGAAGATAGGTCTTAAGCAGAGAAGTGTTATGCAGGAATCGGTTTCGGCATTTCGTGTCGGCGGTGTGGTAGGATTTGCGCGTTTTATTCTTAAAACGGTCATCATCTGCGAGTTGACGGGAGCGATCCTGCTTCTGCCCCGTTTTTGTAAGGATTTCGGCATTTTAAAAGGCGTGGGGTACGCTTTGTTCCATTCGGTATCGGCATTTTGCAATGCGGGATTCGATCTTATGGGTGAAAAGGAGAGGTTTTCTTCTCTTACCGCATACAGCACTTCTTTATCCGTAAATACGGTCATACCGCTTTTGATACTTATAGGCGGACTCGGATTTGCCACAATAAGCGACATAATTCACAACAAATTCATATTTAAGAGCTTTGCTCTTCAAACCAAGTTGATACTTGTAACAACGCTCTTGCTTGTTTTGCTTCCGTTTGTGTATTTTTATACCTGTGAATTTACGGATATGCCCTTAAAAGAAAGGATACTTGCATCGTTTTTTCAGACGGTCACACCGAGGACGGCGGGCTTTAATACCGCAGATCTGACAAAACTCAGCGAGGGCGGCATAACTGTGACCATTGTGCTTATGCTAATAGGCGGAGCTACAGCCTCGACGGCAGGCGGTATAAAGACCACAACTGTGGCAGTGCTTACGGTATCTGCAATATCGGTGTTTTTAAGAAAGCAGGATGCAGTTGCGTTTAAAAGGCGTATACCGACGGAAACGGTGGACAGTGCCTCGGCTATAATGGTAATGTATCTTGTGCTTTTCCTTACGGCAGGGGTGGTTATAAGCCGAATAGAGGGACTGCCGCTTATGGAGTGTATGTTTGAGTCGGCATCGGCAATAGCTACGGTAGGGCTGACACTCGGTATCACAACCAGGCTTTGCCTTATATCCCGCTGTATATTGATGTTTTTAATGTTTTTCGGCAGAGTGGGAGGCTTGACGATAATATTTGCCGCTGTATCGGGAGCCGAAAGAACGGGAGCTAAGCTTCCTTTGGATAATGTAAGTGTTGGATAGGAGGGGGAAAATGAAATCAATACTTATAGTCGGAATAGGGCGATTTGGCTTGAATTCCGCAAAAAAGCTTAAAGAACTCGGTCATCAGGTGATGGCTGTGGATAATAATGAAGAAAACATAAACAGGGTATTACCTTTTGTGACCGATGCGGTGATCGGGAATGCCGCAAACGAGCAGTTTTTGAATTCTCTTGGAGTAAAAAGCTACGATCTTTGTCTGGTGACCATAGGCGACAGCTTCCAAAGCTCTCTTGAAGTTACTTCGCTATTAAACGATTTCGGAGCGAAATATATAGTTGCAAGAGCATCAAGTGATGTGCATGCCAAGTTTCTTCTCAGAAACGGTGCCGATGAGATAATCTATCCCGAAAAGCAGCTTGCCGAATGGGCATCCATAAGATACAGTTCAGACCATATATTTGACTATATGGAACTTGATGCCAACTGTGCCATATACGAAATAGAGCCTCCCGCTTCATGGGTGGGCAAGACGGTCGCTCAACTTGATATACGCCGTAAATTCGGTATGAATATTATAGGCTGCCGTGAAAACGGAAGGGTAAGCATGGAAATAAGTCCCGATACTGTGATGCACAACGGCGACAGACTGCTTATAGCGGGAAATCTGGATTCCATAAAGAAATGCTTTAAGTAATAATCAAAAAGGAGGGGCGCTATGAGTAGGGTGAAACAAATATTTGCACTTGCATTTGCATTATTATCGGTAATGATGATGCAAAACACGGTTTTTGCGGGATTTATAAGCGATTTGGGCCTTGAACGCGACAGTGATGGCTACTATCTTGTAAATACCTATCAGGAACTTAAAGATGCTATCGGTAGCTATGGCTCAAAATCGATACGTCTTAATGCCGACATTATAAATGCGAATGATTCGTTAAATAATAATTATCTTGATAACCAAGGTGATACAATTATTGACCTTAACGGAAAAC
>CAMOYW010000247.1 GCA_946630405.1 uncultured Clostridia bacterium
TCTAATAGTGTCCGTAGCGGCAGGAAAAAGCATTTCCAAAATAAAGGAAATACTCGGTTACGATGCAAAAGTAATAAGGATCATGCCAAATGTAAATGCCGAGGTCTTTCTTTCAACCACGGCAATATGCAAGGCGGAAAATGTATCCGATGAAGGTGAGGCAAGCGTTTGCTCATTACTCGAAAAAATCGGCACCGCCGTTAAGATACAAGAGGACAAATTCCCCGTATTTTCCGCAATAGCAGGTTGCAGTCCTGCTTATGTATACATGTTTATAGATGCTCTTGCCGAAGGCGCACTTCGTGCGGGCATGCCCAAAAAGCAGGCTCTTGAAATAGCCGCAAGTGCAGTATACGGCTCTGCCATGCTTCTTGCTCACTCAAACAAGCATCCCCGTGAGCTGACAGACTCGGTATGCTCTCCCGCAGGCACAACGATAGAGGGTGTAAATGCCCTTCTTGAAGGCAAATTCGATGCGACCGTCATGTCTGCCGTAAAGGCATCCATAGACAAGGACCTTTCCATGGGAAAGTGATATGCTGCGACTCGATAAATTCCTATGCGACTGCGGCAAAGGCACAAGAAGTGAAGTTAAAAAGCTTATAAAGCAGGGCAAGGTGTGCGTAAACGGCACCGTCACCCGTGACGGAAGCCTTAAAATAAACGAAACGGACACCGTCACCCTTAACAATAAGCCCGTAATTTACGAAAAATACATTTACCTTATGCTCAACAAGCCCAAAAACACCGTAAGTGCGACAGAAGATGACAACGACAAAACTGTGATAGACCTTGTAAAAAGCGAAGACAGAAGAAACGGACTTTTCCCTTGCGGCAGGCTTGATAAAGACACTACGGGGCTTTTGATCTTAACAAATGACGGAGAACTTGCGCACGATCTTCTTTCACCCAGAAAGCACGTACAAAAGACCTACTTTGCCGAAATCGAAGGTATTTTCCCCGAAAATGCTCCCACACTGTTTGAAAAGGGGCTTGATATAGGTGAGTTTGTCTGCAAAAGCGCAAAGCTAATTATCCTTTCCGAAAAAGAGGGAAACACCGAAGCAGAAATCACCCTGACGGAAGGAAAATTCCACCAGGTAAAGAAAATGGTCGCTTTTCTCGGATGCCGTGTAACGGAGCTTAAAAGAATATCCTTCGGTGCTCTTTCTTTGGACCCAAGGTTAAAAGAGGGCGAATATCGCCCCCTCACCCCGAAAGAGATCGCCCTTTTAAAGGAGAGATAATATGTGGATGAACTTGTTGACTGTTATTATAGGTATTTTTTGTATATCAGCCTCCGCACAGAATTGGGATTGGTTCTTCAATAACTACCGTGCAAAACCGATAGTTAAACTCTTCGGCAGAGACGGTGCAAGAATATTCTACGCCATACTTGGGATATTTCTGACGATCACGGGATTATTTCACACATTTTGAACTGTATTTCACCCGAACGGGTATTTTCCCGACCTATAAAAAGGAGAATTTTTATGAAAAAATGCTTATCGGCAATTTCTGCGGGTACGCTCGTACTTGCTTTAATATGCACGGGTTGCAACGGCAATTCGGGTTCGACGGCTCAGCAAGGATCCGAAAACACGACCGAAACGGGAAGTGAAAATATGTCCGAAATCACAACATCGAACGACAAATCGGACGAAGCTTTTTACATAACGGAAATAACCGACGATATTTTTGCGCGTATCGAAGGAAAGTCATTTAAGGCAGACTGCACCTTACCACGCGAAGATCTTCGCTATCTTCATGTACTTCATAAAGACCTTGACGGGGAGACCCACGAGGGCGAAATGATAGTAAACAAGCATATAGCGGATGATGTTATGGATATTTTGAAAGAATTGTACAAGGCGGATTATCCTATCGAAAAGATTCGACTTGTGGATGAATATGATGCCGATGACGAAAGATCCATGTCGGACAATAATTCCTCCGCTTTCAATTTCCGCTTTATCTCACATACCACAAAGGTATCAAAACACGGTTTGGGACTGGCTGTCGACATCAACACGCTTTACAACCCCTATACAAAGGTTGTTGACGGCAAAAGGATAATCGAGCCTGCAAACGGCGAACCCTATCTTGACAGAGCGGCTGATTTCCCGTATAAGATAGACGAAAACGACCTTTGCTATAAGCTCTTTATCGAGCATGGCTTTGAATGGGGCGGCGCATGGGAGGACAGAAAAGACTATCAGCATTTTGAGATACCGACAGATAAGATCGCCGAATGGTATCCCGATAATTAAGGAACTTCCGAAATAACAAAGGGAATGTAAAAAACACATTCCCAAGCTGTAAATAATTAATAAGAGAATATTAACGTCGCAGACTTTTATCCGCAGGTGGAAATCGCATTTTCGCCGAGGAGCAGACGAAGCCTGTAATATTTGAAAGAAAACTTTGTTTTCTTTCAAATATAGGGGGGTGTAAAAAACTTGTTTTTACACCCCCTTAATCGTCTTTTAAAGGAAACTATTCTTCCTTACACTTTGAGCAACCGCCTGCGCAGCTTTCACAGCCGCAGGAGCAATTGCTCTTTCCCGATTTGAAATTGATTATAAGCTTTCTTATAATAAGTGCAACTATCACTATAAGTGCAATAAGCACCAATATCCATGATTGCATACTATCACTTCCTTTATGCCACAGCCTTTTCAAGCTTTGTAGCCTCCTTATAAGGCTTGAAGAGAAGATAACCTGTGTAGATCAAAAGCGCCACCGCTATCGCGGCACCGATCACACCGAATGTAGTGACATTACCCGCGAATACATTGCCGAGCTGATTTATAATAAATGCTACAACATAAGCAAAGCCGCATTGATAAGCTATCGCAAAAAGCGTCCACTTAGGGTTATTCATTTCTCTCTTGATCGCACCGATTGCGGCAAAGCAAGGAGCGCAAAGAAGGTTGAAGGCAAGGAAGGAATAACCCGAAACTGCGGTGAATGCAGCTCCGATCCCCTGATAAGCCGTAAGGTCGCCTCTCTTGTAGAGGATGCCGAGTGTGCCGACGAT
>CAMOYW010000248.1 GCA_946630405.1 uncultured Clostridia bacterium
CCTCGGTGTTCACCTTTACGGTTCCCTTAAAGCTTCCGGTAAGAGTGTAATCACCCGCTGTGGTAAGGGTAAGCACACCGTTTGCATAACTTGCACCGCTCGGCAATTTCGTCAAATCGGAAAGGTCGATGCTCTGAACATTCTGCTTCCAACTCTCATCTTCTGCCTCCGAAGAAGCCGATGTAGTTGCGGAAACCGTCGTCACCTCGGCAGAATTTCCCGCAAGGCTTGATTTCTCTGCCTTGTAGGAATTACAGCTTGTGGTGAAGAAAACTCCGCTTGCCACGACCAGTGCCGATAATGTAAGTACCAAATTCTTTTTCATAATGTATCCTTCTTTCTTTGTGAATGCTGTTTAACTTGGTTATGCTCAAATAATACCGCATATTTTTTAAAAAGCTATAAACAAAGAATTAAAAATACATTAGTAAAATATTACAAAAAACCGATTAATTAAATTTTATATCTGCCCGCAAGTTTTGCTTTTTCTTTTTTATACTCAAGCACCTTATCGGTGATGCGAAGCATATTGTAGGTATCCTCCTCCCCCACAGCCTCTATTATTTCAAGTGTTTCCTGCTTTATGCTGCGTTGTATCTCACCCGAAAATTCTTTTCCGTGTTCCGTAAGGCTGACCGCTATCTTTCTGCGGTCGCTTTTGTCGATATCTCTCCTGATAAGGTTCTTCTTTTCAAGAGATTTGAATATCGCCGCGACCCTTGCGGGGGTAACGTTGAGATATTCGGCTATCTCCGTAGGAGTTACGGACCCGTTCGTTCTGACTACATAATGCATGACCTTTGCCTCAGCCGAACCTATTTTAAAGAATCTTTCGGGAGGATCGAATTCTATGATCTTGCTCAGATTGTCAAGAAGATTCATCGCAAGCTCTTCGTTCGTCATCTGTCGAAATCACTCTCCTTATAAAATCATTTAATTAACACCGTTAATAATATATGCTATTAATTAAAATTTGTCAATAGATAAATATATGAAGAAATATTGAAATTTTTTCATAATTATATTAAAATATATGAAAATACCCTATAAAGGAACTTTGAAAGGATATATATATGAAAGACAGTATACTTAGAGCAACGGCGGCAGACGGCTTTTTGCGTGTGTTCGTTGCCAATACAAAGCAGACGGTGCAGGAAGCGTTTGACAGGCATAAAACAAGCCCCGTAATGAGTGCGGCTCTCGGCAGACTTTTGACGGGCGGCGCTATGATGGGCTATATGCTCAAAAACGACACGGATATGCTCACCGTAACCATAAAGGGCGACGGTCCCGGACAAGGATTGAGCGTAACTGCGGACAGCCATGGCAATGTAAAAGGCTATTGCTATGAGCCGATGGTAGACCTTCCTTTGAAGCCGAACGGAAAGCTTGACGTGCAAGCGGCACTCGGTTACGGCACTCTCACAGTGATAAAAGATATGGGACTTAAAGAACCCTATGTTGGGCAAATTCCACTCATATCGGGAGAAATTGCAGAGGATTTGACATATTATTTTGTACAAAGTGAACAAACGCCCTCTGCTGTCGCACTTGGCGTTCTTGTGGACAGAGATTACAGCATACGTCAATCGGGCGGCTTCATCCTTCAATTAATGCCCGGTGCACCCGATGAACTTGTAGACTTCCTCGAAAATAAACTTGCAAATATTTCCCCCGTAACCGAACTTCTGGAAAACGGTATGACAAACGAAGATATACTAAAAGAACTTTGCGGAGAGTATGAATACACCGTAAACGACACTCTCCCCGTTCGCTTTAAATGCAACTGCACCAAAGACAGAGTAAAAAAAGCACTCATCGCCATAGGAAAAGATGAACTTCAAAAAATAACGGAGGAAGACAAAAACGCCACCCTCCACTGTCATTTTTGCAACACGGACTATCATTTTACGGAAGAGGAACTAAAGGAAATATTGAAAACGGCAGAAAATTGATCCCCCTTATTTTTCCTTAAGGAAACCCTGATTTAATTAATCATTCGCATATTTGGCTAATGTCACCGCATACTGCGTCAAAGTCCCTCAACATAGCTTTTGGCTATGCCCTCGGGGCTTTTCCTTGTCTGCAATGACATTATCTCAAATCTGCTTCAAGTGAATTAATCAGTGTTTCCTTAAATTTACAATATTTACAATTTTTTCCGTAAAATATCTTTTATATTTCATTTAAGGCAAAAGCCTTTACAATCGGAAGTAAAAAGGTTATACTCCTATCATCATAAACGAACGGTTAAAAGAGGAGGTAATCAAATGATCAAAAAGTGTATTGCCGAATTTCTCGGCACGGCAGTGCTTGTTATAGTGGGCTGCGGCGTAGCTATGACAAACGGTCTCGGAGCGGGCTACGTGGGAATAGCACTTGCGTTCGGACTTGCGATCGTGGCACTTGCTTATTCGGTGGGCAACGTATCGGGCTGCCATGTAAATCCCGCCGTATCAATTGCGATGTTTGCAAACAAAAGCCTTTCGGTGGGCGAATTCTTCGGCTATATCATAAGCCAATTCCTCGGCGCGATAGTCGGAGCTGTGGTGCTTGTAGCTATGCTCGGCACCGACAAAGGGCTCGGTCTTAACTTCTACGGTGCAAACTCAGCCGTACAGGCTACGGTTGCACAGGCATTCGTTACCGAAGTTGTGATGACGTTCATATTCGTATTTGCCATTTGCGGAGTTACAAGTAAAGAAAAGTTCGGTTCTGCGGCAGGTATCGTAATAGGACTTACTCTTACACTCGTACACCTTGTGGCTCTTCCCATAACGGGCACAAGCGTAAACCCCGCAAGAACTTTCGGTCCCGCACTTGTAGCTACGGTGCTCGGAATACAGGACGGAAACACGGCTCTTATGCAAAGCTGGCTGTTCATAGTAGCTCCCCTCATAGGCGGCGCTCTTGCAGCTGTTTGCTACATGGCTCTTGACAAAAAAGAAGCTTGACAAAAAAGAGGCTTAAAAAAATATAAAGTACGGAGCGAAAGCGGATCGCTCACGACCGGATCATAAAAGGCACGGAGCGAAAG
>CAMOYW010000249.1 GCA_946630405.1 uncultured Clostridia bacterium
AAGCCACTGTGTGGCACCTATATCAAGGTGATTTGTAGGTTCATCCAAAAGAAGTATATCGGGACGAGAAAGAAGCAGCTTACCGAGAGCTACCCTCGTTTTTTGACCTCCCGAAAGCTCCTCTACGCTCTGTCCTGCCTCTTCTGGCGTAAAGCCCAAGCCCTTAATAACTCCTCTTATTTGGCTTTGGTAGCCGTAGCCGCCCATGTTCTCAAATTCATGCGATAGAGCCCCGTACTCGGTCATAGCAGTATCAAGAGCATTGCCTTCAAGTCCCTTCATGGAAAGCTCCAGTTCACGAAGTCTCGCTTCCGTTGCAAGCAAAGGTTTGAACACAAGCAAAAGCTCGTCATATATTGAATTACCGGAATCTATACGCAGATCCTGAGCAAAATAACCCACGCTTTTATCCTTTGGTATTATAACTTCTCCTCCGTCGGATGAAAGCTCCCCCGTAATTATCTTAAACAGCGTGGATTTACCCGCACCGTTTACACCCACAAGGGCGATCTTTTCCCCTTCCTCAACCCCGAAGGAAATATTATCCAGCACTGTGTCCGTTCCGAAAGACTTGGAAACGGAATTTAAAGAAAGTATCATTTTAACCTCAATTCCACCGTCTCATTTGTATACGGATGTGTAAATTTTAGCCCCTTACAGCAAAGCATAAGCTTTACCCCCCTTTTATGTTTATATTTCGGATTATACTTTGTATCTCCCACTATAGGCAATCCCCTACCCGCAAGCTGAACTCTTATTTGATGATGTCTACCCGTATCAAGCTTGATTTCCAAAAGAGAGTGTTCTCCGTCGTAAGAAAGTCGCCTGTAAAAAAGTCTCGCAAACTTTGCGCCCGCCGAATTTTTATTGACAGGCTTTGTGAGATTGCTCCTTTTATTGTGCATCAAATAGTCTTCAAGTACGGCTTCCGTTTCGGCTTCACCGCACACGAGCGCCTCATAGGACTTTTCCGTATCCTTAAGAGAGCTTGACAAAAGTGCTGCTGTTTTTGCATCCTTTGCAAAAAGCACAAGCCCCTCTACGGGTCTGTCAAGCCTTGTAAGGATATGGCAAACGCATCCTGTGTACTCATCAGCAAGTTCAAGCAAAGCTTTTTCACCGCTTTGGTCGGGCTGTGACGGCATACCAGACGGCTTATTTAACACAAGTATATGCTCATCTTCAAATATTATGCTTTCTTCATTCATTATCAAGCTCGTCCAAATATTCTTTAAGCCTGTCTACATCCTCGGCAAACTTTTCGGCACCGTGTATCTCTTCCTTTTTGCGAAATCCCCAAAGCACTGCAATATGCTTCATATCAGCATTTTTCGCGGTAAGCGCATCCACATCGGAATCACCTATGTATACAGCTTTGTTTTTATCCGCAGAAAGAGTTTCAAGTGCAAGTTCGACCGCATCGGGGTAAGGCTTTTTCCTGCGCTTTTTCAAATCGGAACCGACTGCCGTATCTACCAGACCTTCAAACAGCGTTTCGCATATTTTATTTGTGGCATAGTCGGGTTTATTGCTCACGACAGCAACTTTAATGTTCTTTCTTTTAAGCTCTTTAAGAAGCCCGCAAATACCCTCGTAAGGTCTTGTATTTTTGAGCATATTCTTTGAATAGTAGCCTTTGAATACCTCCAAAGCCTCATCAAGGTGCTCGTCATTACCGTCCATCGCCCTTTTTAAGAGCATATCGGCCCCGTTACCTATAAACCGCCTTATCTCTTCTCTTGTCCGCTCCTTATAGCCGAATTTACCCACGGCATAATTGGCAGCAGCGGTAAGGTCATCAAGAGAGTCTACCAATGTTCCGTCCAGATCAAATAATACAGCTTCAAGCATCTTGATCCACTATATCCTTTATTTTTGCAAATATACCATTTACTTCCATATTATCGTCTATGGGGATAACAAGGCATTTTCGCCCTTCTATCATCTTTATTTTAATGATATTGGAATCTTCGGGCTTTACCTTTACGACAGCTCCCGCAGTCTTGACTTCAAAGCTCTTGTTCTCGTAAAGCTCTTCTGCGTTGAGCAAAAGCTCATCGCCCATATCCTCGTACTTTTGCTCCACAGCTTCAAGGTCTTCTTCCTCGATACCTCCTCGCATAAGCATAGCCTTTACATCCTTTTTATCAAGCATTACGGGCTCATCCGAGGTATTGTTTTCAAGCATTTCACCGAGGTCGTTGTTTATCTGTCTTACAACTTCCACTACCTCATACTTGGGATTATCCGCAACGGTGCTTTCTATAAGCCCGTTAAGTATGTCCTTTTGCTCCGCACTTGTAACGGTATCCTCTCCACCAAGGGCATCCGTAATGAAATCGTGAAACATCTCCTTGGGATTTTTCACATAATAGAGCATAGAGTGTATATCCGCACTCCTGTAATTAAATGCGGGAAAGAGAAAACCGAGCATCGGATTTTCCACTATCCAGTCCCTTGTGTGGCTCTCTATGGAGTTTTTATCCTCATTGTAGCTGAGCACCGCCTTCGACAGATTCACGGGGCATACGGTGCATATTATGTATCTGTACACCTCCGTGCTTTCGTCAAGAGCCATATTATCCTTTGTTTTGACGGGAACGTCATAGGTATCATACATCAAAAGTATAAGATAGTTCCCCTCATAATTAAGGTTTTGTATAATGTAATCGTAATAAGACTCAAGCACTTCTTCGCTTTTAAGCTCGCTGTCTCTTAAGGCAAGCAAAGAGGTCTGAGCACCGTCCTCCTCTTCGGCTTCCCGACTGAAATCTATGTTATGCAGATTCTTACCGATCCTGCCGCTGAGAGCCTTCCTGAGCATTTCCACAAGCTTATGCTGATCCTCTTCGTCAAAGTCCGACAAAAAGCCCTTTATGTAGGTCAGCTTCTTTCTTTCCTCGCCTGCCACATAGCAACCGTGAAGCTTGATATTTGCTCCCGCCTCTTTCTTTATCCTCTTTTTAAGTTCAAGTATTTCCTTATTTATCATTTTATCAGTTCCTTTACAACTTCAGCAGCCATTATAAG
>CAMOYW010000250.1 GCA_946630405.1 uncultured Clostridia bacterium
AGAACAGCTTAAGTGATTTTTGCCTTCTGCTGTTTGCCCTACTCTAAAAAACAAAAAGTGTTTTATTTTATATAAAAAGGGAATGTAAAAAAACACGTTACCAAGTTATATATAATCAATGTAGCGTCGTATTTTGAATCCGCAGGCGGAAATTGCATTTTCGCTGAGGAACAAGCGGATGCTGTATTTCTTACAGGCTTGCAAGTATATGCAGATAAGCCTGTAAGAAAAGAAAACAAAGTATTTTTAAGGGGTGTAAAAATTTGTATTTTTACACCCCCAATTTTTATCTAATGAAATTAAAATATATTAGTACCACAATACCGAGTGCTATTCTGTAAAAGCCGAAGATTTTGAAGCTGTTGCGTTTTATGTAGCTTAGTAAGAACTTTATGGAAAGGAAGGAAACTATAAAAGATACCACCATTCCAAGCAAAAGTATTATGATCTCAAAGAAGCTAAAGTTAAAATTAAACTTTATTATTTTTAAAAGGCTGGCACCAAACATTACGGGAATAGCCAAAAAGAATGTAAATTCGGCAGATACCGTTCTGTTTGCACCGAGGATCATACCTCCGAGAATCGTAGCACCCGAACGCGAAGTTCCGGGGATAAGTGAAAGTACCTGAAACAGTCCTATACCGAAGGCAGTTTTGTAGGGTAACTTATCAAGTTCTTTATATTTAAAGCTCTTTTTCCCGTGCATATTTTCAACCACAATAAACAGCACACCATATAAAATAAGCGTAATTGCAACCGTAGTTGAGTTAAAGAAGTATTTGTCGATCAAATCGTCAAACAAAAGTCCTATAACGGCGGCAGGTATACAGGAAACTATGACCTTTACCCAAAGTCTTATAGACTTATCCGTTTCGGCTTGAGGTTTGTTTTTTGCAAAGGGATTTAGCTTGTCGAAATAGATAACGATAATTGCAATTATTGCTCCAAGCTGTATAAGCACCTCAAACATTTCCCAAAATTCATCGGTTCTGAGTGAACCGAGAAGTTCCTTGAGCAATATGAGGTGACCGGTACTGCTTACGGGTAGCCACTCCGTGATACCCTCAACGATACCGAATATTATAGTTTTAATAACTTCCCAAAACAAAATTCTGTCCTCCAAAGATTATTTTGTGGTGATCGTAACGACCCTGTTGGGATCGTACCAGCCGACCTGAAGTCCGAACGCCTCGGACACGGCTCTAAGCGGAATGAAAGTCCTGCTGTTTTTTATAACCGGTGCAGCATCAAGCTTCACGGAGGGTTTTCCGCTCACATTCATTGTAGCGGAGCCTATGGTCATACTTACGGAAGCGGAACCTCTCGTGGCACCGACTATCTGCTTTTTACCGTCCCAGGTCACGTTAGCACCCAAAGCTTCAAATATTTCACGAAGCGGTACCATTGTCCTACCGTTGATGATGATAGGTTCGTTGGTAAATTCGACCTTTTTCCCGTCTATATATACAAGCACCTTTGTCCTGCTTGTGTTGACTATCTTACTTACATCAAATACAGACTCCACAGTGTCTTCTTTTATTACTTCCCTTACGGGAGACTGTGTAGGAGCTGATATAGGAGCCGATGTGGTAGCCTCCGTTACCTTTTCTTTTACTGTAGGCTCTTCATATATGGAGGCGGGGACTACCGGACCCATAATAGGATTATACCTTGATTTTATAATATTGTAAAGTATGGGATTATTCACAATATTAGTGTAGGAAAAGTGGATTTCACCGTCAATTTTACCTATAGTGTCATTCAAATTGAATTGGGACTTCACTTCTGCACCGTTATACCACGGACTGTCGGTTCCCGCATCTTCCACACGGTAATCGCCTATACCGATATAAAGCTTTGTGGATGAGCTTGCAAGTGTCTGAGACCACCAATAAGCAAGCGTTTTATAATCCGCCGCCTTATGACCTATTTGCCAGTAAATCTGAGGTGCTATATAATCTATCCAACCTTCCAATGCCCATTTACGGGTATCTGCATAAAGTTCGGAGTAGCTTTCCATACCCGTTGTGTCGGAGCCGAGTTCGTTATTACCTTTATTCGCCCATACTCCGCTCGGGCTTATGCCGAATATAATGGACGAATCGTAGCCTTTTATACTGTCATGAAGTGATTTAATAAGTTTATTTACGTTATCTCTTCGCCAGTCCGCAGTTGCTTGTCCGTTTGCGTAGAGCGTATAGGCTTCGATGTCGTTTACCTCGCTGCCGGGATAAAAATAATCATCCATGTGGATACCGTCCACATCATAGTTTTTGATTATTTCCATAACACCGTCTATAAGCAGCTGTCTGACTTCGGGAAGAGCGGGATTATAGTAATAATTACCGTTTGAATACTTGAAGCAGTACTCGGGATGAAGTTTTGCGGGGTTTGTATTTGCAAGACCCGAAAGGGTAGATGCGTTGCCCGCAACCGTTACACGGTAAGGATTTATCCATGCGTGTATGGTAATATTTCTTTTATGTGCCTCACTTACCCAAAAAGCAAGAGGGTCGAATCCATCTGTAGGCGGTGTTCCCTGACCACCCGTCAAATCTGCACTCCATGGGAAAATACTTGACTTATACAGCGCATCCGAAGCGGGTCTTACCTGGAAAAATACGGTATTAAACCCCAAATCTTTACATTTGTCAAGTATGGATATACAATCTTGTTTTAATGAAGCGGCATCGGCTGTGACCTTTTTGGGATAGTCTATATGCGCTCTTGACGCGACCCACACACCCTTCATCTCTTTAGCCGCATACACATTCAGTGTATTAAAATTTATTACGGTAAATAAAAGCATAACGGAAAGAAATGCACTAAATACTCTATTGCGTATCATCCGTTTCCTCCTTTATGAATTTAAAATATTCTGTTATATCTTTTTCGGAGCCGTTAAGCGTAGGTGAATAGTAGACCTTATCCGTAAGTTCATCGGGTAAATACTGTTGGTTAACGTAATTGTTCGGATAGTTGTGGGCATACTTATACCCTACTCCGTGACCGAGCTGCTTTGCTCCGCTG
>CAMOYW010000251.1 GCA_946630405.1 uncultured Clostridia bacterium
ATAAATCGGTTTATTGATTCTATATCGTAATGCTTGCGTGTAAAAGTCCGTAGGTAGGGTAATAGACAAAAAAAGGTGGTGTGAAATTATCGGTTTTTCACACCACCTTTGGTTTTATACGGAAAGCTGAGCGTTATCTATAAGGTCGGCTTTGTTTTTGTCAAGTACGGGCTTAACTATATCGTTGATGTATTCTTCAACCTGTTGAGGGGCTCTGCCTACGTATTTTGCAGGGTCAAGCACTTTTTGAAGTTCTTCAAGTGTCAAGCCGAACATGGGGTCTGCAGCAATACGCTCTATCAGGTCGTTCTTGCCTCCCTGTTCCTTTACGACCTTGCCTGCCTCCATGGAGAGTTCTCTTATCCTCTCGTGGAGTTCCTGGCGGTCTCCGCCTTTCTTTACGGCATCCATCATTATATTTTCGGTCGCCATAAAGGGAAGCTCGCTCATAAGTCTTGCCTCAATGACCTTGGGATATACCACAAGTCCGCTTGCGACATTGAGGTAAATACCGAGTATGGCATCGGTAGCAAGGAAAGCTTCGGGCACGGAAATACGCTTGTTGGCACTGTCATCAAGGGTACGTTCAAACCATTGACCTGCCGTGGTGAATGCGGGGTTAAGTGCATCTACCATAACGTAGCGTGCGAGGGAGCATATTCTTTCGCTTCTCATGGGGTTGCGCTTATACGCCATGGCGGAAGAGCCTATTTGATTCTTTTCAAAGGGTTCTTCCATTTCCTTAAGATGCTGTAAAAGACGCATATCGTTGGAAAATTTGGTGGCACTTTGAGCGATACCGCTGAGTACATTTAAAAATATCGAATCGAGTTTTCTTGTGTAAGTCTGTCCGCTTACGGCAAACACAGCCTTGTAGCCCATTTTTTCGGCAATAAGCTCTTCAAGCTTTTTCACCTTGTCGGTATCGCCTTCAAAAAGCTCCATAAAGCTTGCCTGTGTTCCCGTTGTTCCCTTTGAGCCGAGTAATTTTGCCTGTGAAAGAGCAAAGTCAACAGCCTCCACATCCATCATAAGGTCCTGTATCCAAAGGGAAGCACGCTTTCCTACCGTGGTGGTCTGTGCCGCCTGGAAATGAGTAAAGCCGAGGGTGGGCATATCCTTGTATTTCATTGCGAAATCCGAAAGCTTTGCAATGACCGAAAGGAGCTTTACCCTGATGAGCTTCATTGCCTCTACCATGAGTATAACATCAGTATTGTCGCCCACATAGCAGCTCGTTGCTCCCAAATGGATGATCCCCTTTGCTTTGGGGCACTGTACGCCGTAGGCATATACATGGCTCATTACGTCGTGGCGTACAAGTTTTTCTCTTTCTCTTGCCACTTCGTAGTTGATATCGTCCTTGTTCTTTTCAAGTTCGGCTATCTGTTCGTCGGTAATGTCAAGTCCGAGTTCTTTTTCGCTTTTGGCAAGGGCTATCCAAAGACGGCGCCAGGTCTTGAACTTTTTGTCGGGAGAGAAGATATACTTCATCTCCTCACTTGCATATCTTGAATTTAAAGGGCTTTCGTATATATCGTTCATGTTTTTCCTCATAATAAATGGTCTACGTTTACGTTGTATTTGCCCGTAAAGCAGGCATCACAGAAGCCGCAAGTGCTCGCGGGAGCGATCTTGTGGAGATTTTCAATGCTGAGGTATTCAAGAGAATCGGCATTGATTATCTTTGCGGTCTCATTTATGCTGTACTTGTTGGCAATGAGCTGATCTCTTGTGGGTATGTCCACACCGAAGAAGCAGGGCCATGTAAAGGGAGGAGCGGATATGCGCACATGCACTTCTTTAGCTCCCGCATCTCTTAAAAGCTTTACTATCTGACCCGAGGTGGTACCTCTTACTATGGAGTCGTCCACCATTATGACCCTCTTACCCTCCACGGCACTTTTGAGGACGTTCAGCTTCATTTTAACTGCGGTCTCTCTTGCACCTTGTGTGGGCTTTATGAAGGTACGTGCTATGTATTTGTTTTTAATGAAGCCCGTATCAATGGGTATACCGCTGTATTCGGAATAGCCCTGTGCGGCACTTAAGCCAGAATCGGGCACACCTATCACTATATCGGCATCTACGGGAGCCTGCTGTGCAAGGAATGCACCTGCACGCTTGCGACATTCGTGTACTATCTCGCCCTGTATAAAGCTGTCGGGGCGTGCAAAGTAAATGTGCTCGAATATGCAAAGGCTTGATTTTGCCGTGTTGCAAAGCTCATTGTCGGAGCGCATCTCGCCGTCTTCTATGGTGATTATCTCGCCGGGCTCAACATCTCTTACAAACTCCGCATCAATGGCATCAAAAGCGCATGTCTCGCTTGAAAAGATGATAGCTCCGTTTCTTTTGCCTATGGAAAGGGGTCTGAATCCCCAACGGTCTCTTGCACATATAAGCTTGTTGGGGCTCATGATAAGAAGTGAGTAGGCACCTTCAAGCTTTTTCATTACGTTTTTGACGGCTTCTTCTATGGATCCGACATTTACTCTCTCTCTTGCTATAAGGTACGCAATTACTTCCGTGTCTGCCGTGGTTTGGAAAATAGCACCGCTGTATTCAAGCTCTTTGCGAAGAGCTTGTGTGTTGGTAATGTTTCCGTTGTGTACAAGTGCAAGGGTACCCTTAATGTAGCGAAGTACAAGGGGCTGCACATTTTCTCTTCCCGAGCCGCCTGCCGTTGAGTAACGCACATGACCTATTGCCATCCTGCCTTGAAGCTCGGCAAGGTTCTTTTCGTTAAATACCTCGTTGGCAAGTCCCGAATCCTTGTAAAAATATATTTCTCTGTCTCTGTTTACGGCAATACCCGCGCCTTCCTGACCTCTGTGCTGAAGCGCAACAAGTCCGTAATAGGTGGTCTGTGCGGGAGTTCCGCCCGGCTCATATATACCGAATATTCCGCATTCCTCGTGAAGCTTAGCCATATCTGCCTCCGTTAAATCAAACCTCTTTGCCGTAGTGCTCCTGTAATCTTCCCCAAACCTCTCTGTATACGTCGCCGAATTCTCCGAGGT
>CAMOYW010000252.1 GCA_946630405.1 uncultured Clostridia bacterium
CATGGAGTGCAGATAGCACTCGCCCTCGCTCTTTATCACGGCTCTTATGGTACCCTCACCGCCGTAATATTTAAATACGGAACTTCCGCACATACCCTTCCCTTTGTCGGAAAAGGAGCATCTGCCGAGAAATTCATCCTCCATGTAGAAAGAGATCCTCGCCGCAGCCGAATACTGGCATGTACCGAACACAATGGCGCAATCTCCCGCCACCTTTATATACATCTCCGTGCCGTTATATAGAGAAGCCCCATGAGATTTATTGTGGAAGGAAAAATCCTTACCTTTTGTTACTATCGTAACGACCTTGTTTTTTGTTTCAAAGGTTCCGTACATAATCGAAGGGTCAAGCTCCCACAATGCACTGTCCGCAAAGCGGCAGCTATACACATCCCCCTTTTGCGGCACCTCGTGATCCGTTGCCGTAGCAAGATCTATACCTCTCATATAGGACCTCCTTTCTTTGTTCTAAAGTCCACGCTCTTTCAAGCCGTGAACAAGTCCGACATAATACTCACGCACATCAAATCCGGGGATATTTTCTCTGTTCAGGTCTATGACATCGGCATGAGATATTCCTCTCTTTTTTACGGGCTTGAGCAGGTCAAAGCTTTCGCCAAAGGCAAAAGAGCTCTCACCCACAAGTCCGTCATTTATTCCGTCAAAATATTTTACAAAATCATAAGTAAGGTTCAAAGGGAATCTGCCTCCCCTTGCCTTCACAAGGCTTGAACCCACGCTTGCGCAATATATGCCCTCGGGCATCTCTATTTCCGAATTGAGCCTTTCACAGCTTTTCGCCGTCAGCGAACCGACAGCCGCCAAAAAATCGGGTGCGGGGTCGCCCACCGCATGAAGTGCCGTATTGTATGTGTCGGCAAGTTTTTGCCTCATCACATCGGGCATTTTGTTAAGAAGATAATCCGCAAACTCGCACCCCCTGTGAGGTGTATTCACGGTGATAAGCGAAGCCACTCTGTCTGCTATTCCCTCTTTTGCAATGGCAGTTCTCATATCAAGTCCGCCCTTTGAATGGGCTATCACATTAAGCTTTTCCGCTCCCGTTTCCTCAATTATCTCCCTTATACGCTTTGCAAGCTCCTTTGCGCTGTCCTCAACGCTAAGCGCCGAGGAGTGATTGCCGTAGTAAACCGTCGCTCCGTTCTTTTCAAGCTCCGCAGGTATCCTGCCCCAATAGTTAAACAGCTTTGAATCCCTGAAAAACACGCCGTGTACAAGAAGTATAGGATATTTCGTTTTGCAAAGCTTTAAAAGCTCCCTGTCTTTGTTGCGTACAAGCCTTCCGTTTTCAAAAAGCACTTCCGTAATTGCCACTTTCAATATGACCATGAGCATTATCACATTTGCAACGGGGATATACGCAAGCGCTATACCGAGCACCCTGTATTTCACTCCAAGCTGTTCGCTTGTGAAATATATCCTAACGATGCCGTTAGCGAATAGCAAGGTGTTGACCAATAAGGCGCATACCACCCTCGACCCCCACATAAAAGGGTCGACCTTGCCGATAAGACCGCCGAACAAAAGAAAGCAGTAGATAACTATCTGAACGGCTACCGACACACAAAACACCACGATAAGCTCACAGCCCGAAGCGAGCACTTTAAGCCTTTTTGAAAGCAAAGAATAATTAACGGGGAAGAAATGCCCCGCAAAGCAATTTGCCGTCACTGCAAAAAACAGTGAAAGCACCGTCCACACCGACATCCCCACATCGGGCAAATTTGCCAATACAACGGTGGATGCCGCCAAAGCAAACATCAGTATGACGGTCAAAACTCTTTTCATATCAGCTTGCCTTCTCTGCCTTTTTCTTCTCTTTGGCTTTTGCTTTCTTTTCCTTCTTTATTTCTTTTATTTCTTCATTTGTCTTCATGCCCTTCATTCCCGTGATATAAATACCCGAGATCTCAAGGCTTACATTCTTCTTAAGCGGTATCTGATCGAACAGATTTTTATCGTAAGCTATTAAAGTAACTATCTGCGGTCCTATCTTGACCTGCACGAAATTCATCTTCACAAGTTTTGCCCTGTTGGGTACCTGCTCCATAACAGCCTTCGGCATTTTTACATTGGTTATCTTATCCCTTTTCTTACTGATGATATACGCCTGCTGTGTCATTTTATGCTGCTCAAGCATGGTGTTTTGCGCATCCACCTTCTTGCCGACCCAACGATTGAGCATAAATATGCCAAACACAACCGCCGCCACTATAAACACTACAAGCAATAAAATATCTAAACCGCTCATCACAGCCTCCTTAATTATATACTTTTGTTCATATATTGTAACATTATTCAAAATTAAAGTCAATAAAAAGAAAAGAGAAGAAGGGATAAATAAAAACACCCCGACAAGCGGGGTGTTAGCCATCTGCAGATTGTTTATTTGTTTAAGCCGAGAGCCATAGCTTCTCTTGAAGTGTTAAGTGTAATTTGAGCATTGGGATTAACACCGCTGAGCGTTATAACACTTGTGTTTTCTATTACTGTTACCTTTAAAACAGGTTTGGTATATCTTTTCATTTTTCCACCTCCGAATTATGCCTGTGTATCAACCCTGAGTGAGCCGCTAACGCTTGTGTATACACTTGCATCGCCGCTAAACTTAAACGCATAGTATACTCCGCCACTTAATACATCGTTTCCTTCGGTGTCAAATTGAACCTTACTGTATAAGGTATCTATTTTTAGATCCTCTTGACCGTCCACAACATAATAAATATCCGAATTATTTGCAAACACATCGGAAAGACTGTTCTCATCAAAGCTGAGCACCATATATCCGTCCGTTCCGTCTGTTGCAAAAAGAACATCTGCCGACACTGTGCCGTCGGTAACTGTGCCGATTTTTGCGGTGGATTCACTTAATAAATCGGATATGGAAGTAGTACTTTCAATAATGTTTGCACCCGCTAAAATTGTTTTTGAGTTACCAAAATATAATATAAAACTCTCATCCTTTTTTATTTCGATTGAAATTGGCTCCTGCTCTCCAC